>NZ_JBJURL010000082.1:0-18805 GCF_046097905.1 Pseudarthrobacter sp. NKDBFgelt
ACCATCGTGGACAGGGTCTACGAAGGCCGGGCGGACCAAGCCGCCGGTCTGCTGGGCCCGGCCTTCGTAGACCCTGTCCACGATGGTGCCGGCGTCGGTTGCGGCCCGGGCGGCGGCGCGGACAGCGGGATCGGCAAACGGTCCCGAGGCCGTGTTGAGGTACAGCGTGTTGGTCCGCGGCATGGGCACCTCGTGCACCAGCGCCGGATCGATCTGGGCCACCTGGCCCACGGGGATGGCTTCGACAATGTCCGCGTCACCTGTCCGGAGCGCGGCGGCCCGGGCGGTTCCGTCCGGGACGAACTGGACGTCAACGCCCTCCGCCTCCGCCTGCGGTCCCCAGTACCCGTCGAAACGGTCCAGCCGGGCCGAGGACGTGCCGTCGACCGAAACCAGGCGGTAGGGCCCCGTTCCGGCATTGACCGGCCTGACCACGCCGCCTTCCCCGTACGCCGAGGCTGCGAGGATGGCCAGCTGGGGGCTGGACAGCCGCTGGGGGAGGAGGGGGTCGGGCGTCGCCGTAGTGATGGTGACGGAGTTGGAGTCCCCGGCCTCTGCGGTGAGCTCCACGCCGTCCAGGATCCGGGGCTTGGGGCTGGCCTGCGCCGCGGCGGTCAGCGAAGCCGCTACTTCTGCCGCGGTCATCGCAGTTCCGTCATGGAACCCGACACCCTCCCGCAGGGTAAAGCTCCAGGAGGCCGGACCGGTCTGCTGCCACTCGGTGGCCAGCGCAGGCTGTGCCTCACCGAGCTCGTCCAGCTCCACCAGCGTTTCGGCGGTTTTCCAGCGGGACAGCTTGAACGCGTCATCGCTCAGCGGGGACAAGCCGGACCGCGGCGGCTGGAGCATGGCCAGCTGGATCCGGCCTGAATCGGTGCCGGGGCCGGCTGCCTGATCGGTTCCGGCTGCGAAACATCCGGTCAGGCTCGTGGCCAGGAGCAGCACTGACAGGCCGGTGAGCGCCGGGCGGAGGCGGTGTTTGGACATGGGGGAGTACCTGTTCCTTCAGTTGGGTTGTTTGAATGCTGTCTTGCCGGGTCTGGGCGCCTGCGCCAGGTCCCGCAAGTTACGTTTTGGCAGGCAGGAGCCGGGGAAGTCCGACGGCGGGAAGCACCGTGAGTGCCGCCAGCAGCGCCCAGGGCCAGGCGGCGTCAGGCCCCGGCTGGGCGGCTCCTGCGTACAGCGGTCCCAGGACAGTGTTGCCCAGCAGTACGGCGCAGCCGCCCATGCTCGCGAGGAGGCCGTAGTAGATCCCGGTCCGGCGGCCGCGGGCGAAGTCCAGGACCAGCGGCATGGCCACCGGGCCGATGCACATGTGGCCGAGGCATAGTCCCACCACGAGCAGCAGCGGCGGCAGGAGCTGCATGGTGCCGGCGGCCGGAACCTGGGCCAGCACGGCCATGGTGCCGAAGGCCAGGCCCTTGAGGATGAACCCCGCAGTGAGGGCCCGTCCTGCACCTATCCTGGCTGTCAGCCGGGAGATGGGCCACTGCAGCGCAACGGTCAGCAGGGACGCGACGGCGAACAGGCCGGCCAGCACCTCTGGGCCTGCTCCTGTCCTGGCCAGCTCGACGGGAAGGCCGAAGTAGAGCTGGTTGTAGGCGAGGAGGTTCACGCTGTACAAGGCGGCGAACGCCACAAAGCCCCTGTCCCGCAGCATTGCGGCTGTCCCCTCGGTTCTTCCGGAACCAACGGAACCCTCGGCCCTCTCGGTCGCTGCGGCCTGCCGGGCGGTTGGCCGCAGCGGGGTGGCGGGCTTCTGCATGGCCGGTACCGGTCGTGGGCCTTCCGCAGGCAGGCTGTGCCACAGCACCCCGGCCATCACGGTGAAGACCACTGCCCCGGCCAGCGCGGCCCAGGTGAAGGAAACGCCCAGCAGCAGGGCGCCCAACAGGGGACCTGCCACGGCTCCGATTTCCCCGCAGATGGCAAGCAGCGCAAAAAGCGCCGGTGCCTTCCCGCCGGTGCTCCGCCGTCGTTCTTCTGCCTTCCCCACCAGTGATTCCAGCGCCGGTGAGAAGAGGGCGCCGCCCATGCCCGTGAGTACCGCGCCCAGGAGGAACAGGGGAAAGCTGCCGGCCATGGCCAGCGTGAGGTAGCCCGAAACCCGGACCAGGCAGCCCGCCAGCACTGCCCGCCGCGCTCCCCACCGGTCCGTGATCATGCCGCCCACCAGGAAGAGCCCCTGCTGGCTGAAGACGCGCGCGCCCAGGACGATACCCACAGCCGTTGCCGCCAGGCCAAAGTCGCGCGTCATGACCAGGGCCAGGAAAGGCACCACGGCGTAAAAGCCGATGTTGAAGACCAGTTGGCTGGCCAGGAGCAGCCCGGGAGCGGGGCGCAGCGCTGTGGCGGTCTGTCCTGTGGTTTCAAGAGTCGTCACGGGGCAGCACCGGCCGGGATGGCTGGCGTAAAGTGCAGGGCTGCTGATGCCTGCACCAGCGCGGCCGCTTCGGGGCTGCCCGGGCTGTCCAGCACCCGGTGTGTGGGCCCGTGCTCCACAATGCGGCCGTGCGCCATGACGGCGGTGGTGCCGCACATCCGGGCAGCGGTGCCCAGATCGTGGGTGACCAGGAGCAGGCCCATGCCCTCCTCGCGCACCAGGCTGCTAAGCAGCGACAGGACGGTGTCCCGGAGGGGAAGGTCCAGGCCGCTGACGGGCTCGTCGGCCAGCAGGTACGCCGGCTGCACAGCCAGTGCCCGGGCGATGGCCACCCGCTGGTTCTGGCCACCGGACAGTTCGCCCGGCCGGCGCTCCAGCAGCCCAGCAGGGACCTCGACGCGTTCCAGCGCCTCACCCACCAGCACCCTGTGGTTGCCCGCCACACGGAGTTGGCGCAGGGGCTCCCCCAGCAGCTGGGAAACGGTCATGCGCGGGTCCAGGCTTCCTGCCGGGTTTTGCGGGATGTACTGCACGGCCTGCCGGTACCAGCGTAGGGACTGCGCGAGCCCGGGTCCCACCTCGCGGGCGCCCAGGGCCACCGTTCCTGCGGAGGGTTTTGCCAGCGCCAGCAGGATGCGCACCAGGGTGGATTTGCCGGAGCCCGAGCTTCCCACCAGGGCGGTGCTGCTGCCGGGTGCCAGGTGCAGGCTGACGTTGTGCAGGGTGCCGTCGTGCAGGGTGCCGTCGTGGCGGGTGCCGTGCACCCCGCCCCTGAAGCGGGGTGCCGGATAGGCAAAGGAGACCCTGTCTGCGGCCAGTGCTCCGGTCACGCTGCCGCCGCTGTTGCTGCCGCCGCTGTTGCTCACGCTCCCGCCGCCGTCGCTGTTGCTGAACGCGCAGCCGTCGCTCACGCTGCCGCCGCCGTCGCTGTTGCTGAACGCGCCGCCGTCGCTCACGCTGCCGCCGCCGTCGCTGTTGCTGAACGCGCCGCCGCACCTTCCGCTGGACTGTCCGCTGACCCTGAGGCAGCCTGCACCAGGCGCACGGTGTAGGGGTGCCGGGGGTTGCGCAGGAGGTCCGCCATGGGAGCCTGTTCCACGATCCGCCCGGCCTCCATCACCAGGGCGCGTGTGCACAGCAAGGCGGCCGCGGCCAGGTCATGGGTGATGAACAGGAGGCTGCGGCCCCCGGTGCTCCACATGCGGAGGGTCTCCAGGACGGTATTTTGCGTGACGGCGTCCAGGGCAGTGGTGGGTTCGTCCGCTACCAGGACGGGGGTGCCGCACGCCAGGGCAAGGGCGATGCAGACGTGCTGCAGTTGCCCGCCGGACAACTGGCCCGTGTAGCGCGGCAGGAAGAGGGAGGGTTCCCCAATGCCCGCCCGCGCCAGCAGCCGGGCGGCTTCAGCCTTTGCGTCTGCGCGGCTGTATCCAGCGGAGCGCAGGGGGATGGCGAGCTGCCTGCCGATCGGAACCAGGGGGTTGAGTGCCGTTGCCGGATCCTGGCGGATCAGTGCGGCCTGGCCCTTGCCTGATCCTGCCCCGAATCCTGCCCCGAAGGTGATGGTTCCCCCGGCTGATATCCCCTCGGGAAGCGAGCCGGCCAGGGCTGCGGCCGTCAGCGACTTGCCCGATCCGGAGGCGCCCAGCAGCGCGACACGCTCACCGGCCGCTAATGAGAACGTCAGGGGATGCACCAACTGCCGGCCGCCGCTTGAGAGCGCGAGGTCTGTCACGGACAGGGCGGGTGCAGGCATGGCAACGTCATTTCATGTGAGGACTGAGCAGGGGTCGATTCACATGCTATCAATAATCATTCGCATTAAGATGCAAATATGCGGGCATCGTGGTTCGTGCGCTTGGCGTGTGCGCGCAAAAGAGCCCCGGCCAGTGGCCGGGGCTCTTCGCATGAAGCTTTAAAAGAGGGTGTTGGGTGAGGCGTGCTGCCTGCCCCTCAGTGGCTCCGCTTACTTGTTATTTGCGATGCGGACGGGGCCGGTCGCGGTATCGCAGACGGTTTCCTCGGAGCCGGTGGCATCCACTGCTTCACCGAGAACTGCGATTGAGCCGATGTCCGCAACGTCGCACAGGGTTGCTGCGACGCCGGCGGCCACATTGACGTCAACAGCATCCTTGACGGTGATGTCGCCCACCGTGACACTGACGAGGCCGTCATTCAACGTGGTGTTGTCCGCCGCCTGCGAAGGTCCGGCAACGGCGCCCATGAGGAACAGGCTTCCAGCGGCTGCGGCGGTGGCTTTCTTAAGAACTGACATAGTTTTCGCTCCCTTGATATCTGCCCGGTGTCCCTGTCCTGCAGTCCGCGGGTAAACCCTGGACTGCCTGACGGCCGTGCTGATGCATAGCGGATGGGGACGGGCGTCTCTGTGGTTGCTTCTTCTGGCATCCGCCGGTGCGGCGGGGGAAGGCGGTTCAGCCGGGTGGGCGCCCAGGCGCCGGTGGATTCCGGCGGGGCATCAAGCCTTGGATGGCCCGGCTGACTATCTCTTATGCACTTCCAGATTCAAACCTAAAACTAAGTATGCTTAGTAGTCAAGCGAGGGTGCTCAGAGCGGTCCCTGTTAAACGCATCGAGTGCTCCGTAATAGCCGTTATGGAGCGTGAAAACGGCTGATACGGAGCACTCGAAAAATCTAGGCGTAGGCGTTGACCAGCCGGACAGCGCCGCCGTCCACACCCTTGGCGCCCTGCACGTAGTCCGGGCCGGACTTGAGGATCGCGTCTGAATCCTCGGTGACGGTGCCCATCACCCAGGACGGCAGGCCGCGGTTGTTGAGGCGGGCAACTGCTGCGTCTGCGGCTTCGGGGGACACGATGGCCACCATGCCCACGCCCAGGTTCAGCGTGCGCTCGAGGTCGGCCAGCGGGACGTTGCCCAGCTCGGACACCAGCTTGAAGATGGCCGGCAGTTCCCAGGTGGAGCGGTCCACAGTAGCCACGAGGCCGTGGGGGAGGACGCGGGCCAGGTTCGCGGCCAGGCCGCCGCCGGTGACGTGGCTGAATCCATGCACGGCCGCGCCGCCGGTGACGGGGAAGGTGCGGGCAAGGTCCAGGCAGTCCGCTGCGTACACGCGGGTGGGCTCCAGGAGTTCCTCGCCGAGCGTGCGGCCCAGTTCGGAGACCTGGCGGTCCAGTGCCCAGCCTGCGTGGTTGATGACCCGGCGGACCAGGGAGTAGCCGTTGGAGTGGAGGCCGGAGGAGGCCATACCGATCACCACGTCGCCGGCACGGACACGGTCCGGTCCCAGCAGGTGGTCGGCTTCGATGACGCCGGTGGCGGCTCCCGCCACGTCATACTCGTGCTCGCCCAGCAGGCCGGGGTGCTCAGCGGTTTCGCCACCCACCAAGGCGGTGCCAGCCACGGAGCAGGCGGCGGCAATGCCGCGGACAATATCGGCGATGCGCTCGGGCACCACCTTGCCGCAGGCGATGTAGTCCGTCATGAACAGCGGCTCGGCGCCCACCACCACGATGTCGTCCACCACCATGCCCACCAGGTCGAACCCGATGGTGTCGTGGATGTCCATGGCCTGGGCGATGGCCACCTTTGTTCCAACGCCGTCCGTGGACGTAGCCAGCAGCGGCTTCTTGTAGGTGAGCAGCCTGGAGACGTCGTAGAGGCCGGCGAAGCCGCCCACCCCGCCGATCACCGAGGAGTTGTGGGTGGCCTTGATGGCACCCTTCATGAGCTCGACGGCACGGTCGCCGGCTTCAACATCGACGCCGGCGGAGGCGTAGGTGATGCCGGCAGTGTTCCCGGAGGTGTTGCCGGAGGCGGGGGCAGCGGAAGTCATACGGACTCTTTCTTGTCGGCGCCGGGGGTGGTGGCTACGTGATGGGTCTCTGGCACGAGGTCGGCTTCGGTGAGCAGGTTTTCAAACTCGGAGTCCGGCCCGGGATCGCAGCCTGTGGCGCCGGCCTTCTCCGCCGGGTCTTCGTGGGAATCGACGGAGAGGGCGGCGGTGGAGCCGGGAAGGGCGGACGGCGACGGTTTCAGTCCGCCCAGGTCGGTACGCTCCAGCAGGTTCTTGCCCAGCTTGTCCGAGCCCGGAAGTTCAATGGGGTACTTGCCCGTGAAGCAGGCGGTGCACAGGCGCTCACGCGGCTGGCGGGTTGCACCGATCATGCCGTCTTCGGAGATGTAGGCCAGCGAGTCGGCGCCGATGGCCTGGGAAATTTCCTCGATGGTGGCGCCGTTGGCAATCAGCTCGGCGCGGGAGGCGAAGTCGATGCCGTAGAAGCAGGGCCACTTCACGGGCGGGGAGGAAATCTTGACGTGGACGGCGGCGGCGCCTGCCTCCCGGAGCATCCGGACAATGGCGCGCTGGGTGTTGCCGCGGACGATCGAATCATCCACCACCACCACGCGCTTGCCGCGGATCACCGATTCGAGGGCGTTGAGCTTGAGCCGGATGCCGAGCTGGCGCAGCGTCTGCGAGGGCTGGATGAAGGTACGGCCCACGTAGGAGTTCTTGACGAAGCCGTGCGCGAACGGAATGCCGGATTCCTCGGCGTACCCCACGGCTGCGGGTGTTCCCGATTCCGGCACCGGGATGACGATGTCCGCCACCTGGGTGTTTTCGCGGGCCAGCTGGCGGCCCATCTCCACGCGGGACTCGTACACGGAGCGGCCGGCGATGGCGGCGTCCGGACGCGCGAGGTAAACATACTCGAAAACGCAACCGGCCGGCGTCGGCTCCGCGAAACGCTGGGAACGCACGCCCTGCTCGTCAATGGCAATGAATTCGCCCGGCTCGATCTCGCGGATGAAGCTGGCGCCCACAGTGGCGAGGGCGGACTGCTCGGAGGCGACAACCCAGCCGCGCTCCAGGCGGCCCAGCACCAGCGGGCGGATGCCGTAGGTGTCGCGCGCCGCGTAGAGGGTGCCTTCGTCCATGAAGACGAAGCAGAAGCCGCCCTTGATCTTGGGCAGCAGCTCGGTGGCGGTCTCCTCGAGGCTCTTGCCCGGCTCGCCTTCCAGCAGGGCGGTGACCAGGGCAGTGTCAGAGGTGTTGCCCTGCTTCATTTCGCCGGTGAGCTGGCCGCCGTTCCGTTCCTGGATCATGGCGTTGAGCTCGGCGGTGTTGGTCAGGTTGCCGTTGTGCGCCAGGGCCACGGTTCCGGTGCTGGTGGCGCCGAGGGTGGGCTGGGCGTTTGCCCAGTGGCTGGCTCCGGTGGTGGAGTAGCGGCAGTGTCCCACCGCCAGGTGCCCGGTCAGGGTGTTCAGCGTGGTCTCGTCGAAGACCTGGGAGACGAGTCCCATGTCCTTGTAGACGTTAATCCGCTTGCCGTCGCTGGTGGCAATACCAGCCGACTCCTGACCGCGGTGCTGTAGTGCATACAGCCCGTAATAGGTAAGTTTTGCTACTTCTTCACCTGGTGCCCAAACGCCGAAGACGCCACAAGCGTCCTGCGGGCCTTTTTCGCCGGGGAGAAGATCATGGGAAAGTTTTCCATCGCCGCGTGCCACTGGTCGATTATCTCACGACATGGGGTATGACTTTTCCGGCCGCCCGTTTATGACCGGGCTAGGGCTGCCCGTCCGTGTCCGGCTCGGAATCCGGCACGGCTTCCACCACGGCCCGCTGCTGCCGCTTGATGCTCCGGCGGTCCAGGACCAGCGCCAGTACGGCACCGAGGATGGCGCCGCCGCCGGCGAACCACACCATGAAGAAGCCGAACACCGCGCCGGCGTCGAAGCTGGGGTTCGCGGGCACCGCGTAGGCGGCCACCGCTGCGGCCGCGACACCCACCAGTGCGCCCAGGATAAGGAACGGCACATACTTGGGCGCGCGGCGGACGGTAACTTCGCGGCGCTCGGCGGAGGGTTGTTCAGAAGGCATGCATCAAGCCTACTGCCGGAGTTTTTGTCCACGTAACGGCCGTTGATCGCGCGTTTCGGCTTGCTAAATGGACAAAAACTCCAGCGGGCAGGTCAGCTGCCGCGGTAGGTGGAGTACGCGAACGGGCTGAGGAGGAGGGGCACGTGGTAGTGCTCCGGGCCGGTCACCTCGAACACCAGGTCCACTTCGGGGAAGAACGTGGCCGTCTGCAGGCCGGCGTAGTAGTCCCCGGTGGCGAAGTTGAGCTTGTAGTGACCGGCTTCCAGCTGCTCCGGGCCAAGGTCCTTGGCGCGGCCGTCGGCATCCGTGGCGGAGTCGGCAACATGCCGCCAGGTGCCGCCGTCGTTCCGGTAAAGCACGACGGCGACCCCCGCCGCCGGGCGTCCGGCGCCTGTGTCGAGGATATGGGTGGTGACGTGGGAGACGCTCATTCTGTGATCAGTCCTTCCAGCCGCAGTACGGCGATTTCGCGCAGCTGCTGGGCCACGATGGTGTCCTCTTCGGCTGGCGTGTTGGCGAGCCGTTCCTTCAAAACCCGCAGGATTTCAGGGGCGGTGCGGCCGGCGGCTCGGATGAGGAAGACCCGGCCGAACTTTTCCTCGTAGTCCCTGTTGCCCCGGGCCAGTGCCTCGGTGACCGCGCTGTCCGCAGGGTCCACCCCGGCCTGCTCCGAACGTGACATGGACGCCTCGGTGGTGGCCGCCGTCGGACGTTCCCCGATGCGGGGGTGGTGCGCCATGGCGGACTCAACCTCGGCGGACGTGAAGGGGCTCGCTGCCTGGGACGCAAAGGCCAGGAGCGAGTCCTTGCTGGCAAACGGGCGGGCTGCGGCGACGGTCTCCACCCAGCGGGCGACGTCGATGCAGGGTCGGAGGGTTTCGGCGGCCCTGGCGGGTTCCGCGGAGTTGAATTCGGCAAGCTTCATGCTGGCTGGTCCCTTGTGAGAATCTGCTGGCATCCATGGTGACGGCTATGCGGAGGCCGGACTTCCCGGCGCCCGGCAACGCAACTTCGCGTCATCCCGGGCTTCCGCATCATGGAACTGTTATTTCAGCATACGTAATATTCAAAAGCAGGCTTCCGGTGGTGTCAAGAAGACTACAACAGCGCACAGGACCAGCCGGTATCATCACGGGAGAGCCGGGGAGCTCGAATGGATGATGCTGGGGGGCGCAAAAGAAGATGGACGGGACGGCTATGCAAATGCTGACCGATCAGGACGCGGCACGCGAGGCGGGACTGCGGAAGTACGGGCTGGTCCCTGCCGCTGCGGACGAGCTGCCGGTCCTTGCGGACGCCTCCACCCGCAGTGCGCTGGACAACCTGGTCCAGCTCGCCGCCTCCCTGTGCGGCGTGCCCTACAGCGTGGTCAACATCATCACCGCGGAGCAGCAGCTGCAGATCGCGGCCTTCGGCATCGACCCCGGGATCTGCTCCCGGGAGGACTCGATGTGCGCCACGGTCTTCCTGAGCCACAGCACAACGGTGGTGGCCGACGCCTCTCAGGATTCCCGTTTCGCCGCCAACCCGTTTGTCACCGGAGAGATTGCCGACGTCCGCTTCTACGCGTCCGTGCCGCTGGAGACCCCGGCGGGGCTGGTGCTCGGTTCACTGTGCGTCTTCTCCAATGAGTCCGGACGCCCCAGCACCGGGCAGATAGGGATGCTGGAAATGCTGGCCCAGCAGGTGGTGGAGCTCCTGGAGCTGCAGCACCGCACCCTGCAGCTCAGCGACGCCCTGGCCGGGCTGCGGCGCAGCAACGCCCTGCTGTCCGAGTTCGCCGGGCGGGTCAGCCACGACCTCCGCGCCCCGCTCACCGCCATCCTGGGTTACGTGGAGCTGGCGGAGGACGATCCGGACATCCCGGCGGGCCATCCCTCCGTGGAGTACCTGGGATACGTCGGCAGCAGCGGGCGCCGCATGCTGGGAATGCTGGAGGACGTGCTGGACTACTCCAAGGCGGACGGAGCGCTGAACCGGGAACCGGTGTCCCTGCTGGCCGTCACGGCGGAGGCAGCGCGGGACCTCGGACTGGATCTGGGGGCCGGCAGTGGAATTTCCTGCGAGGACGCGGAACTGTTTGCCGACCGGTCCCAGCTGCGGACCCTGGTCCAGAACCTCCTGGCCAACTCCCTGAACTACCGGAGCGGCACCCGCCCGCTGCGGGTGGCCGTCAGCGCCGACACCGGACCAATGGGCGTCACCCTCCAGGTGGCAGACAACGGCAGGGGCATGCTGCCGTCGGAGCGGCAACGGGCCGTGGAACCGCTGGTCAGGTTGAACCGCCCCGGGGACGGCCCCGGAACAGGGCTTGGATTGTCCACCTGCCAGCGGATCGCCCAGGCGCACGGGGGAGAACTCTCCATCACGGACACCCCGGGCGGCGGGGCGACTGTCTCCGTGCTGTTCCCCGCCGCGACTTAAGCCACCCCCACCCGGAGTTTTTGTCCAGATATGCAGGGTTCCGGGCGCCGGAAGCCTGCATATCTGGACAAAAACTCCTGCGGGGTGGCCGGGCTTAGGGGTGGTCAGTCGTGCTGGGAGGTCCGGGTGAGGACCCAGGTGTTGGTGCCGTCCTGGCGCTCGAACGTGACGGTGGTGACCAGTGCTTCGATCAGCGCCAGCCCGCGGCCCGATTCGGCGTCCTCGTCCGGTGATCCGGGGGTCATCGGTCCGAACGGCGGCTTGGCGTTGTAGGCGCTGACGCGGGCCTGCAGCAGAGCGGGCTGGACCTCGATGTCCACACCGAGCTCCACAGGATCCTGCCCCACGGGTTCCGCGTGCTGGACGATGTTCGACGCCGACTCGATCACCGCCGTCGTAAACGTCATCTGGTCCATGTCCCCCACGAAGGGGACGTCGAGCCAGAGGCTGTCCAGGTGGTTGTGGACGGCTTCGATGGCCTCGTCGGCAGCCGGTCCCCGGAAGCTGCGGGACGCCAGGACGTTAGTCATTGCCGAACGCCTCCTCGGCTGAACCGTAGGACGTCAGCACCTTGTCCATGCTGGTCAGCTGCAGGACCATCTTCACCTGCGGCTGGACGGCCGCGATCCGGAGGTCCCCGCCGGCCTGGCGCGCAGCCTTGAGGCAGCCAATGAGCGCCCCCAGGCCTGAGGAGTCCATGAACGCCGTGTTTTCCAGGTTGACCACGATCCGGTTGGACCCGCTCGCGATCACGTCGGTGACGAACTCCCGCAGCTTCGGCGCGGAGACCATGTTGAGCCGCCCGTCCGCCTTCACCTCGGCGTACGAGTCCTTGACCTCATAACTAAACTCCATCGGAATTCCTTTCCGTATTAGTTGGTTCTGCGGGTTCCGCGGCCGGTTCGTACCCCTTGTAGAGCACGGCGCGGACCAGGATGCTCATGACCACCAGGTCGAAAATGACCCAGGCCACGTTCACCAGGGTGCCCAGGGGTTCCGCCAGGCCGGTCGCCAGGCGGATGATTCCGACGACGGCGGCCACGGCCAGCAGGACGGACACCACGATTTGGGGCTGGATCAGGCTCCAGCTGGGTCCGCCGCTCTGGCGGGCCTTGGGGGTGACGGCAAACCCGAGGGGACGGCCGAACCAGACGTTGCGGGCCGCCGTCGAGCACGCCTTGATCCAGGTGGGGAACAGCGCCAGGCTGTACTGCTGCCCGCGCCAGGTGGGGATGCCGCGGCCGGCAACGGCGAACAGCAATTGGTTGACCACCATGAAGGGGATGAACCGGATGAAGAAATCCCAGCTCAGGCTGGTGACGGGAAGGATGCCCAGCAGCAGGTAGATGATGGGTGCGGCGAAATAGATGACCGCCGCGTAGCCACTCAGGTAGGTCCACATGGTGGCGAAGTACATGAGCCGCTGGCCCAGCTTGAGGCCCTTCTGGACCAGCGGGTTTTCCCGCAGCAGCACCTGGATGGTGCCCTGCGCCCAGCGGAGGCGCTGGGTGAGCATGGTCTTCAGGTCCTCCGGCGCCAGGCCGTACGCCAGGACCTCGTGGTGGTAGACGCTCTCCCAGCCCATGGCGTGCATGCGCATGGCGGTGGCCATGTCCTCGGTCACGGAGATGGTGGCCAGCGGCATGACCGGCTGGGCTTCGTCGTTGCGTTCCACGGACAGCGCGTCCAGGACGGCCTGCACCGATTCAAGGGCGCCCAGCGGCGACCAGTCGCGGGCGGACATCCGCTGCACGGCGTCGTCCGCCACCACCGGGACGCCGGACTCGCCCACGTGGGCCAGTTCCATGGCGGCGATCTCTTCGAGGTCCGCCTGGAGGGCTTCGACGTCGGCCATCACCAGGGTCTGCACGGCAGCGTCCACGCGGCGGCGGACCCGGTAGGTGATCTCGCCCAGCGGCTGCCCGGCGTCGAGCTCCTTCTGGGCCTCGCGGGTGGCGGCTTCAACCTCATCCAGCACCTGGGCCACCAGCGGCGTTTCCATGTCCGCTGACTTTCGGGCCTGTTTGATGGCGGAGCGCGAGGCTGCCAGCGCCCGGCGGATGCTCTTCTCGGTCTCCTTGACGTAGCCCACCAGGCCCAGCTGCATCAGGGCCTCCCGGCGCAGGATGGCATTGGAACCGCAGAAGAAGGCGGCATTCCAGCCGTCCTTGCCCTGCTGGATGGGGCCGTAGAACAGGGGCGCCTGGCTGCCCAGCGGATCGTCGGCGGGGACGTTGCTGAAGTACTGCGGGGTCTGGACCAGCGCCACCCGGCGGTTGTTGAAATAGCCGAGGGTCTTTTCCAGGATGTCCGGCTCCGGGATCTGGTCCGCGTCCAGGATCAGGAGGAACTCGCCGTGCGTTTGCATCAGCGCGTTGTTGAGGTTGCCGGCCTTGGCGTGCCGGGGCAGGTTGGAGGTCCAGTCCTCGCTTCGGGTGACGTAGCCCAGGCCGTGCTGTTCGGCGAGGGCCTTCAGCTCGGGGCGGGCGCCGTCGTCCAGGATCCAGGTGCTGTGCGGGTGCCTGATTTTCTGCGCAGCCAGCGCGGTGGTCATCACCATGTCCAGGTCTTCGTTGTACGTGGTGATGAAGACGTCCACGGTGGCATCCGGCGGGGGCGGCGGGGCGGCCTTGCGGATCTTCAGCTTCCACACGGTCATGCCGAAGAGCATGACGTCGATGAGGCTGTAGGTCTCGGCGATCACCAGCGGCAGCGCGATCCACCAGGCATCCCAGTTCAGCGAGGCGGCCCAGCGCCAGGCGATGTAGTTGACGCCCGTGATGACGGTCAGGACAACGACAAGCCGGGTCCAGAAGCGGGTCATGCCGCTGCCTCCTGCGGAAGCCGGCGGACCACAACCACCGTGACGTCATCCTCAGCCGTGGCGGCCGGGGCCAGGGCGAGGATGGCAGTGCTCGCAGACTGCGCCGACCCCTGGTTGTGCGTTGCCCGGAGCACGGCGTCCGTGAAGTCCTCCACGGAGTCGAAAACGTCCAGGACGCCGTCGCTCACCACCACCAACGAATCCCCCGGCAGCAGGTCCAGGGCCGACTGCGGCCATTCCGTTCCTGCCCAGGCGCCCACCGGGGGACCCCCGGAGGGAAGGCGGTGGACCGTCCCGCCTGACCGGACATGCAGCGCAAGCCCATGGCCGGCGTCGACATAGCTGACCGTTCCGGAAGCGGCGTCCAGGCGGGCGTGGAAGAGGGTGACAAAGGAATTGGAGGAGTCCAGGTCAGCGGCGATCGCCTTGCTCGCCGAGCGGAAGGCCGTGTCCAGGTCATGCCGCAGGCCCGTGGAGCGCATCACGGCGCGGACCGTTGCGGCGATGAGCGCGGCGCCCATGCCCTTGCCCATGGCGTCGGCGAAGGTCAGGTGGAGCCCGTCCGGAGTCTGGTACCAGTCATAGAAGTCCCCGCCAACGTTCCGCGAGGGCCGGAACACCCCTGCGACGTCGTAGCCCTCAACCTGGATGTCCTCCTGGGGCAGGAGGCTTTTCTGCACCTCCGTGGCGCGCTGCAGTTCGCTGCGCGCCGCTGAATCCGCGGCTGCGGAGGGCCGGCGGCGGAAGAGGGCATTGATCCGGGACTGGAGCTCGCGCGGGCTGAACGGCTTGCTGAGGTATTCGTCCGCGCCGTTGTCCAAACCGGTCAGCTTATCCAGCTCATCGGCCCTGGCGGTCAGCATCACAATGAAGGCGTCCGAGAATTCACGGAGCAACTTGCAGACTTCCAGGCCGTCAAGGTCCGGCAGGTTCAGGTCCAGCGTGACAAGGTCCGGCTGCACGCGGCGCACTTCCTCCACCCCCGCCAGGCCCGCTCCCGCCTGGGTGACGTCGAATCCCTGCTTAACAAGGACGCGGACCAGCAGCCCGCGGATGTCCGGGTCATCCTCGATGACAACGGCACGACGCGATTCGATGGGAGAGACCATAGGTCTACTTCTACCGTATTAACCCCTACGGGGCATGTCGCAGCGCTTCACAGGGGTGGCAGAGCCGCTACCGGCGAGTACGGATCTTGTGGAAATACTTGGACCTGCTTGCCCGGACATTGAGGTATGCCCGGGACACTCGAAGGCACGGAGCAGCTTCACCGGACCAGGGCCAAGGACGGTCCGCCGGGAGGCTGGACGGCTCGGAAAAGGTGCGTCATGGGGCAAATCAAGATCATAGATCAGGCAGCGGTCCAGGCCGCAGCCTTGGCGGCTTTGGACAAGGGCCGGGCGCTGCTGCGGGTCTACTTCCACAGGCGGAAAGTGCGCGCTGCGGCCACGGCGCTGGCGGCGGCTTTGGCCGAGTCCCGGGAGGTGTGGAGCTGGCCGGGAGACCGGCTTCCGGTGGGGGATGAGATGTCGCAGCAGGTGGAACGCCTGACCCGCCGGCTCAAACTGGAGACGGAAGCACACGTGAGGCTGGAGGCGCTTTTCAAGACTGCGGGCGGAGGGCGTTCCGTCCTGGCGCTTTAGGTGCCACACTTATGAGCAATCGAGTGGCTGGGGGTTACCGGGTCAGGAGATTGTTATGGGTTGGTGGACAGGTTGGGCGTACCTCATTGCGGGACTCATGACAGTGGACGCACTCCTTTTGGCGCTGTGGGCCATTGACGAGGACTGGCCACGGAGCTGGTGGAAGAAACCCTGACGCCTTCAGCGTGGCGGCAGTTCCAGCCGCATCAGCACCCGCGGAAACCCATTAAGCACTGATCCGGTGTCCGCGGCCTTGGTGAAGCCCGCATCCTCGAACAGTTTGCGCGTGCCCACATAGGCCATGGTGAGGTCCACTTTCCGGCCGCCGTTGTCCACCGGGTACCCCTCGATGGCCGGTGCCCCGTAGGCCCGGGCCATGTCCACCGCGCCGGCCAGCAGGTGGTGCGAGATGCCTGTGCCCCGGTAGCCGGGCCGCACCCGGATGCACCAGACGGACCACACATTCGCGTCATCCACGTGCGGGATCCTGCGGTTGCCGGCAAAACTGGTGTCCGCACGGGGGTGGACCGCTGCCCACCCAACTACCTCGCCGCCGTCGTACGCCAGGACCCCAGGAGGGGGATCCTCCGCCACCAGCTGCTGCACCAGTTCCCCGCGTTCGGTCCCGCGCAGCGCCTGGTTCTGTTTGGACGGGATGCGGTAGCTCAGGCACCAGCAGACGTTGGCGTCGGGCCGCTTGGGTCCGACCATGGTTTTGACGTCCTCGAAGCTGGTTGCGGGACGGACCTCGATGCCCATGCGGCCATCCTGTCACCGGGCTGCGGCGCTCTGCAACGGCGCCCGCATTGCTTGGCGATAGCACGGCTACACTGTACCGACACGGCAACTGCGGATAGACATGGCGGGCATAATGAACGACAAGCTGCACCTCACTCCGGACGATCAGTTTCCCGAAGACCTGGAGAAGGTTACGGACCAGGAGCTGCAAGTCCTGGACAGCCAGGTCCAGCGCCAACTCGACCACGAGGTAGTGGCGGACGGCGAACCCGACCCCGAAACCGAATTCCGCCACTACGAGCTGGACGAGGAATTCAGCGACCGAGACAAGCGCTGACAAAAACCCCCGGACCCTGACCGTGTCCATGCTCCAGGGTTGTTATTACACTGGGACGCATGACCGAGCAGGAGCCGGTCCCGCCGCGCGCCGCTGCGGCTTCCGACGGCGGGAAAAGACTTAGCGAGGACGTTGCAGTCGCGTCCGCCGCACCCGAGGAGGGTGAGGCTCCGCGCCTCACTGATCCGGGCGCCGTCGACACTTCTGTGCGCACCCCGGCCCAGCGGTCCCGTACCTTCGCCGGGATCCTGGTGAACACCGCGGCCGCCAACGTCACCACCAGCTATCTCTGGTTCGCACTGACGTTTTGGGTGTACCTGGAGACGCGCAACGTGATTGCCACCGGGGTAGTGGGCGGCGCGTACATGCTGCTGATTGCCGCGTCCAGCATCAGCTTCGGCACCTTCGTGGACCGCTACCGCAAGCTGGCCGTGATGCGATTCGCCGCGGCCTTCACCCTGGTGATGTTCGCGCTGGCCGGGGCCATGTTTCTGCTGACGCCCACCGCCTGGCTGCTGGACCTGGCCCGGCCGTGGTTCTGGGTGTTCACGCTGGTCATCCTGATCGGCGCGGTGGTTGAAAACATGCGCAACATTGCCCTCTCCACCACGGTGACCATCCTGATCGAGCCGGACCGCCGCGCCAACGCCAATGGACTGGTGGGCATGGTGCAGGGACTGATGTTCATTGTCACGTCCGTGCTCTCCGGGCTCTCTGTGGGGCTGCTCGGTATGGGCTGGACCATCGCCGTCGCGCTTGCGCTCACGGCACTGGCGTTCCTGCACCTGCTCACCCTGCGCATGCCCGAGGAAGTCCGGGCGGCAGCCACGGATGCCCACGGCAGCTTCGACCTGCGCGGCTCCCTTGCTGCCGTGCTGGCCATTTCCGGGCTGTTTGCCCTAATCCTGTTCTCCACGTTCAACAACTTCATTGGCGGCGTCTACATGGCCTTGATGGATCCCTATGGCCTGGAGATGTTCCCCGTGGAGCTGTGGGGAATCTTTTCCGCCGTGGGGTTCACGGGGATCCTTGTGGGCGGCGCGCTGATCGGCAAGTTCGGGCTGGGTTCAAACCCGTTGCGCACCCTGCTCCTTGCGGTGGCCCTGATGGGTTTCCTCGGTGCAATTTTCACAATCAGGGAGTGGGCGTGGCTGTACATCGCGGGCATCTGGGCCTACCTGGTCCTGGTGCCCTTCGTGGAAGCCGCCGAGCAGACAGTAATCCAGCAGGTGGTGCCGTTGCAGCGGCAGGGCCGTGTGTTCGGGTTCGCCATGGCCTTCGAGTCCGCAGCATCGCCTGTCACGGCGTTCCTCATCGCCCCGATCGCCCAGTTCTGGATCATTCCCTACGCCCGGTCCGCCGACGGCGCCGCCCAGCTGGCCCCGCTGCTGGGCGAGGGCACCTCCCGCGGCATCGCCCTCGTATTCCTCGTGGCCGGGGTCATCATGATCATCGCCGCGCTGCTGGCTTTCCTCACGCCGGTCTACCGCCGGGTCTCGGCGTCGTACGCACAGGCGGCGGCAGAGGAGTCGCGGGCAGAGGACACCGCTGCGTAAACACCGAATGCCCCCGCACTGCTGACCTGTGAGATGGTGACCAGTGCGAGAGCGTCCGGGGAAATGCTGCGGTAGGTGCGAGAGCGTTTGGGGAAATGCTGCGGTAAGTGAGAGAGCGTTAGAAGCCCAGGGCTTCCTTCAGGGCGGCCACGTGGCCATCGGCCTTGACCTGGTACTGCGCCAGGACGACGTTGCCTTCGGTATCCAGCACGACTGTGGAGCGGACGATCCCCTCGGTGATTTCGCCGTTGACCAGCTTCTCGCCCCAGGCGCCGTAGGCAAGGGCAACTGCGTGGTCCGGGTCGGAGAGCAGCGGGAAGGTCAGGGAGAAGTCGCCGGTGAAGCCGGCCAGCGCCTCGGGCTCGTCGGGGGAGACGCCGATGACCTCGTAGCCCTTGCCCTGAAGGGAAGCCAAGCTGTCGCGGAAGTCGCAGGCCTCGGTGGTGCAGCCGGGGGTGGCGGCCTTCGGGTAGAAGTACACGATCACGTTCTTGCCACGGTAATCGGCCAACGCAGTCTCGCGGCCCTGGGCATCCTGAAGGGTAAAGTCAGGGGCCGGGGTTCCGGGCTGGAGCTTGGTGGTCAGGGTGGGGCTCATGGTGTTCCTTTGGAAGACTTTGTCATTACTGGCAAAACATCAAGTGAAGCGGCTTCCCGCTCAGTGATACAACTCCGGCGTCATATGCAGTATTCCGCCGGCCCGCGGACGGTGGCGCAGGAACCGGGCACAAACTGGTAGCCGCCGCCCCTGACGGTGGCCACGGCATGGCGGGCATTCCCGAGCTTGCGGCGGATCCTGCCCACGTACACGTCGATGGACCGGGCCGAGGCGCCGGGTGTTTCGAACGAGTCCAGGAACTCCTGCAGTTCCTCCCTGCCCACTGTGCGGGACAGGTGCGTGACCAGGTACCGGAGGACCTTGAATTCGACGCCGGTCAGCGGCACGCGCCGTCCGTCCAGCAGGACCTGGTCAGCGGCGAGGTCCACCGCCATGCGGCTGACGGGGCCGGCCGACGGCGGCAGCCGGGTGCCGCCGT
>NZ_JBJURL010000083.1:0-18655 GCF_046097905.1 Pseudarthrobacter sp. NKDBFgelt
GGCGCGGACGCCGCCACGGGGCCTGGCTGCGCCGGGGCTGCCTGGGCTCCTGCCACCGGGGAGAGCACCTGCTGGACCGGGGGAAGGTCCAGCGGCGCGAAGCTGTAAGGCCCCTGGATGCCGCCGGTGGTGATGGGGTTCCGGCCGGCCTTCACATCGAAAACCAGGGCCTTGGCTGCTTCGTCGTGCCAGCCGCGCAGGCCGCTGTTCTTGTCCCAGTGGTTGGACACCACCACCAGCACGGCCCAGGCAGCGCCCGCAAATACCAGCGGCGAAAGGATGAACAGGGCGGGCTCAAACCACCGGAAGACCACCACCAGGACGGCCGCCAGCAGCGCCAGGATGATCCCGGCACCGGTGATAAGTCCGCGGAGGAACACAGTGCCGGCACCCGGGGCATAGCCGTCGTTGTCCGCGCTGCGGATACCCATGAGCAGGTTCCCGGGGGTCTTGCCCGTCCTGGCTTCGATCCCCATGACCGTGAAGAGGTACACAGCTGTCAGCGCCAGGCCGATGCCGCCGGACAGCACCAGCGACGCCGTGTCATAGGTGATGAACTGGCCGCTGCGGCTACGCGTGATTCCGGCAAAGCCGATGGCGAACGTCACCACCAGGACGGCCAGCGGCGGCAGCCAGTCAATGACGGCAGCGCCAAGCCGCTTGCCGGCCGTAGCCGGGGCAAGCTGAAGGTTCACTCCCATTCCCGTTCCTCCCCCTGGGACGGCCCCCGACTGCGCGGTGAAACCGCCGGCGCTCCCCCGCCCGGTGCCTGCGTTGAGTGGATCCGCGGCCTGGGCAGCCGGGGATCTTTGTACTACCGGGATAGTACCGGGAATACCCGTTCCGTGGGCAGCCGGAGCCGCGGGCAGCGGTTCACTGCCCGCGGTGCCGCCGGGCTGCAGGGAGCGGATGCTGCGCGCCGCCCGGTTGGGCAGGGGCGCTCCGCAGGACGTGCAGAAGGCCGCACCCGCGCGAATGGACTGCCGGCAGCGGGGGCAGGCCTGAAGGTCTGCCGTCACGGTGCTGCAGGTCCCTGCTGAGGAGGTTCCGGCGTCGTGCGGTCCTGCTCCGCAGTCCCGTGCTGCGCATTCCCCTGCGGCGCATTTCGCTGCGGCGAAGTCCCACTCTGACCTGTGGCCGCCAGCCCCGTACGACGGCGGGACGCCGGGTTGAGTGCCTTGAGGGACGGAAGTGCCAGCGGGCCCCGCAGGGCAAGGGCGTTGCGCGCATCGGCCAGGAGCGATCGCGGCGAGAACCTCGCCTGCTGCCGGCGCCAGAAGCCGGCTGTCGAGGTCATCTCCTGCAGCGAGCTGTCCACGATGGTCCAGTACTCGCGCACCTCGTCCTCACTCGGCTGGCCGGCCCCGAAGATTGACGCGTCCGCCCGCCTTGCCAGCAGTGTGGTGGTGCTGCCCGCGGCGGGGAACGCTTCGGCCAGGACTGCCGCGCTTTCGCGGCGGGTGGCCCGGGAGTCAACGGCGGCGCCCATGTCGGTGGCCAGGCTGACCACCTCGCTCCAGCCGCCGCCGACCCGCTGCGCAGGGTGGCCTTCGCTAAACCGCGACTTCCGCCGCCGGGATTTCAGCAGGGCAATCAGCAGCAGCGGCAGCGCAAGGACGGCCAGCGGGATCAGGGCGATGCCCAGGGCGCCCAGCAGGGCGCCCCAAAAGAGCCAGGGGTTGTTCTTCTTCTCATCCGCATCCAGCGCGTCGGGTGACGAGTCCGGGGGGAGGTCCGCCGGCTCCTGCGGCGGGGGCGGCGGCTGCAGCACCTGGGGTTTGGGCTTGGACTTGTTTTCCGGGTCCGGCGGGATGGGGATGTTGTCCTTGGGCGGCGTGGGATCGAAGCTCACCCAGCCCACCCGTTCAAACGCCACTTCAACCCACGCGTGGACGTCCTTGCCGGTGATCCTGACCTCGCCCGCACCGTTCTCGGGGCTGGTGGGCTCCGGGTAGAAGCCCATCACCACGCGGGACGGGATGCCGAGGTGTCGCAGCATCAGGGACATGGCCACGGCGTACTGCTCGTCGTCGCCGAGCATCTGCTTGGCCGTGAGGAGGTTCCTGATCCGGGCGGATCCGTGGCCGGAGACGCTGGGAAGCTGGCCTTCGCTGACCAGACCGTTGCTGAAGGCCCCGGTCTTCTGGAAATGGGCCTCAATCTGGCGCACCCGGTCAATGGGCGTGGGCGCATCGGAGGAAAGGTCGTTGGCCTGTGATCCCACCACCGGCGGCACTTCCACGGCGTCGGGAAGGGACAGCTTTGCGAAGTCGTACTGCGCCAGCTGCCCGTGTTCCAGTTTCACGGGGTCCGATACCTGCACCCGGTAGGAGTCGCCGCGGGACAGCCCGTTGGTGGTGACGGCGGTGTCGGTGCCGGAGTTGAAGTACAGGCCGGACGCCGCGGATGAGGCGGAGTCGTCGAAGCTCAGCCCGGTGGTCTTGCGGCCGCCGGGGACGAAGAAGCCCTGGTAGTCCTCAACGGTGATGTTGATGGCGTAATCGTTGGTGGGAACGGCGCCCGAGGTATCGGCGAGGGTGTTGATCGATTCGGTGTCCCCCACCTTGCTGAAGTTGCCCGAACCATTCGGGTCCATTGTGTAGTTGGTGCCGTTGAAGGCATCCAGTGCCCCCAGCCGCACGCGGCCGTCGCGGGGCAGGCCCTGGACCACGAACAGGGTGTCGTCCTTCTTGTCCTTGACGAAGGTCCGGAAGCTGGCGAGGGGTGTGATGTAGTCCTTGGGATCGAATGGCGGGACCACGACGTTCCGGAGGACCTTCCGGTCGTTGCCCGCCGTGACCAGGGGTGCGGCGAGCGCGGTGACGGCCACGCTGACGGCGATGACGCCTGCCGCCATTCCCAGCCGGCGGAGCCTGGCACGCCGCGCGGTGGCGGTATCCGTCTGCGGGTTGTTGACGGAGACCTTCCGGGTGGAGTTCTTCCGGAGCGCGTCCCTGCGGAAGGTGGCCCAGGCGATGCCCAGCACGGTGAGGCCGATGCCGCGTTCCACGGTGAGGAAGGCGGCATTGGTGCTGAAGGCGATGCCGGTGACGAACAGGACCAGCACCGGCAGGAGCGGGAAGTAGGGGCTTCGAAGCCGCCAGGTCAGGATGGCGGCCACCAGCGCGGTGATCATGGAGCTCAGGAACGGAACGATCAGTACACCGCCCGCGGTACCCACGGGGACGCCGACCGTCAGCATGTCCTTCCAGGCGAACACGATCCCCAGCAGGAGGGTGCGGAGCGAGTCCAGGGTGGGGACGAATCCGGCGATCGCGGAGTCTGGAACTGCCAGCAGGGTACCGAAGACCAGGTAGGCGCCCAGGGCCAGTGCCGTGGTGATGAGCAGCCCCAGGCGCAGGTGCGCGTTCAGGGCGCCCAGGGCCAGCCCCAGGAAAATTCCGCCGAAGCCGGACAGCAGGTAGTAGGGGTCGCCGCCAAAGCTGAGCCCGAACCCGAGCAGGCCCAGCCCCAGCAGCACCGTCAGTGCGCCGGCGTCGAGCACAAAGTGCCAGAACGGCTGCCCGTTGGCAAAGGCGGAGTCCGCATGGTCCCGGGGGGCGGTGCGGATGGTGCGCGGCTGCGCGGCGCGGGTTTGTTTGGTGCGGGGGCGCGTGCTGCGCGGACGCATGTTTTCTGTGGAGCTCATGCTGCTGCCTTTCTCAGCACAATGGCCAGGTCAGTCAGGTCTCCGAGCGTCAGCACGGTGAGGTCTGCGATGTTTGCCCGCGTGGGCGAGGCGCCGGCCTCGACCCGGACGGCGAGGCTGCGGACACCCGGCGGCACGGAGGCTGCGGCGGAACGCAGCTGCGTGGCGGTCACGTTGCTGCCCACCACAAAAAACACCACGGAGGCGTTGGGGACGGTGTCCGCCAGGGTCCTGGCGAGGTCGACGGCGGTCCGGCGCATGGGAGCGCCGACGATCCGGGTCATGTCGTCCAGCAGGTTCCGCCCGGTTTCGCAGCGCAGCGGGCCTTTCTGGGTGAGGACGTCCAGCTCTCGCTGCTCACGGATGGCCTGCCTGCCGATGGATGCGGCGGCGGAGATCGCCATCTCGAACTCGGTTTCCGACGCGTATTCGTCGGTGTTGATGGACAGTGAGATGGCCAGGTGGGCGCGGCGGGTTTCCTCGAACTGGCGCACCATGAGTTTGTTGGTCCGTGCCGTTGTTTTCCAGTGGATGTGCCGCCTGTCATCCCCCGGCACGTAGTCGCGCAGCGCGTGGAAGGATACGTCCGCGCTGGAGAGGTCCGTGGTGGGCATGCCTTCGAGGTCCCGGATGAATCCAGCAGCCGATCCGGCAAGTGCCACTGTGCGCGGGTGGACGAACAGGTCCTCGGGTTCGGTCCAGAGGACCTGGCGGCGCAAAAGGTGCAGCGGGTCTGCCCGGACTGACCTGACGGGGCCGACGACGATCACGGCACGGCGCGCGGTGGGAATGGTGAAGAGGTCCTCGTGGACCTGCTGCGGCTTCATCCGCGGCAGGTGGAACACGGCGGTGGCGCTGCCCACCGGCAATTCCAGGGCTGCGGGCAGCAGCGGCCGGGCAGAGGTGTTGGACACCGCGATGCTGCCAACGGCGCTGTCCCCCACCGCCACACGGGTCCGGGCCAAGTCAAGGACCACGCCATAGGACGAGCGGCCCAGGACGAACCCCACCGCAATCACGAACATGACGAACGCGGCGATGGCCGCGGCCTTCGCCTCCTGCCAGCCGAACGCCTGCCCTGTTGCCCAGAGCAGGATGGCGGCAGCGAGGACTGACCAGCCCAGGACGCTGACCACTGACAGCACGGGCCAGGCGTACGTCAGCCAGGCTCCACGGATGGCACGCCAGGCGGGGGCCGATGCCATGGCTGCGGTGTTCCTGGCCTCGGCCCAGACGGCTGAGGGGTGCAGGGCGCCGGGACTGCCGTTCCTGGCGAAGGGTTGCTTCAGACGCTCCGTGAGCCGGGTCAACGGGGTGCCGCTGGACATATGTGTGCCTTCGTTGTTGCGTGGAAAGTGGTGGGGCCGGGGCGTCAGGCGTTGGTGCGCTGCTGGGGAGCTGCAATGTCTGCCAGGATCCGCGTCAGCACTGCCTCGGCGGTTGCTCCGGAGAACTCCGCTTCCGGGTCCATGACAAAGCGGTGGGTCCACACCACGGGAGCCAGTTCCTTGATGTCGTCCGGGAGGACGAAGTTGCGGCCCTGCCCGGCTGCCCAGACCTTGGCCGCCCGGACCATAGCCAGGGCGCCGCGCACCGAGACGCCCAGCCGGGTTTCAGGGGCGTTGCGGGTCTCCTCGCAGAGCCTGGAGATGTACTCCAGCACGGCGGTGTCCACGTGCACGGTGGCTGCCAGGTCTGCCATGTCTGCCACGGCCTGGGTGGTGATGACGGCGGAGAGTTCCTGGGACCGGTCCTTGAGGTTGGAGCCACCCAGCAGCCGGACCGTGGAGGCGTGGTCCGGATAGCCGATGGAGGTTTTGATCAGGAAGCGGTCCAGCTGCGCCTCGGGCAGGCGGTAGGTACCGGCCTGCTCGATGGGGTTCTGCGTGGCCATGACCATGAACGGCCGTCCGGCTTCGTAGGTGACGCCGTCCACCGTGACCCGGGATTCCTCCATGACTTCCAGCAGGGCCGACTGGGTCTTCGGCGAGGCACGGTTGATTTCGTCCGCGAGGACGATGTTGTTGAAGATCGGGCCCTTGTGGAACTCGAACTTCTGCGTCTTCTGGTCGTAGATGGTCACGCCGGTGACGTCCGAAGGGAGCAGGTCGGGGGTGAACTGGATGCGGTTGTTGGAGCCCTGCACGGTGGCGGCCAGGGCCCTGGCCAGCGAGGTCTTGCCGGTGCCGGGGGCGTCCTCGAACAGCACGTGTCCTTCGGCCAGCATGGCCGTGAAGGTGAGCCGGATGACGTGTTCCTTGCCCAGCACGGCCTGTCCCACGTTGGCAACGAGCTTCTCGAAGGTGTCTGCAAACCAGGCGGCCTGCTCGGGGGTCATGGTCATGGTGTGGCTTCTTCCTTCTCAGTTCTGTGTCTCTTGGACGGGCTGCCGGATCCACCGCTCCTGGCGGTGGACCCCGACGAGGTCTATCTACTTGCGGGGCATTCTGTCCGGCGGGTTACAGCCGAGCGAGACGGTGTCGCACCGGGCATAGTTGCCGGCCGCTTCCCCCGTGGAGAGGTGGTACCAGATTCCGCTGGGGTTGTTCGAAGTCTTGTACCAGACCACGTAGAAATCTGCCTGGGCAACCCGTCCCGAATTGAACCAGATGCCGGGGCTGATGCATTGGTCGGGGTTCGTGTTCCTGTAGCTATCCGTACCGTACCGCGGCTCCGTGCATGTCCGGACGGGAGCGGTGACACTCCAGGAACTGGGCGGCGGCGGTGTCGGGTCGGCACCGGACCTGGACGTCACAGGTCCGCCAATTGCACCGTTGACGGCTGTCACGGCACGCACGCGAAGCTGGCGGGGCTGGTCCCAGCCGCCCGCGGACCGGTCGTACTTCGTGGCCTTGCCTACGTTGATCCAGCCGCCTCCCTCGTAGCTGACCTCGTAATGGCTCAGGGGCCGGCCGTTAGTGTTGGGGTTGTTCCAGGTCCAGTGGACGTCGCCGTCGCCCTTGGCGGACGTGCCGCCGTCGATATTGGGCGCGTTCGCAGGTCCGTAGGGGTTGCCGGCGCCAATCGCCTGTGCATCACCCGAGATGTTGTTCCTGGTGGACGTGGCAATGATGTTGATGGTGATGTTCTGTCCGTTGGGCAGGCCGTTGATGTTGCCGCCAGGCGCGTTGATCGGCCCGGACTGCCCGGTTGATGCGCGGTAGGAGTAGGCAATCTCACTGGCGGTGGAGCCGTTGCGCTGGGCCTCGGTGAGCGGCGTGAACGTGACCTGGAGCTGACCGCTGTTCCCGGTGTCGGCGACGGTACCGCCGCTGACCTGCCCGGGCTTCCCGGAAGCCCGAATGGCGGCCGACTGGGCACTCGTACCGCTGGTGCCCGCCTTGTTCGTGGCGGACACGGTAAAGGTGTAGTTCGTTTCCGAGTTGTCCACGGTCACGTTCTGCGATGTACCGGTGACCTGCTGGCTGGCCACCACGGCACCGCCCTGGAGGGTGGTCAGGGTGTAGGCCGAGATGGCGTCGCCGTTGTTGTTCGGCGCCGTCCAGCTCACCTTCAGCTGGCTTTGCGAACCCACGGAACCCGCCTGCGCCGCAGATGGTGCAGCAGGGGTGGCAGGGACGCCGGCAGGCACTTCGGCCGCCGAGTACGGGCTCCATTCGGACGGTTCCTTTGCATCATTGCGCGCCAGGACCCGGACCTTGTAGGAGACGCCGTTCTGCAGTCCCTTCCAGACATAACTGACCGCTGTCAGGTTCTGGATCTGGGCGTTCTGCCCGGCGGGAGGGGGTGAAATCTCCAGGTCATAGGACTTCACCGGCGAGCCCTTGCTTGCAGGGGCGGACCAGTTGATGGACAGTTCCTTGTCGCCGAACTTCATCGCCGGCGCCAGCGGGGTGTCGGGCTTCACGTCAGGACGCACCTCGGCGGAGGCCGGTGACCGGTCCGACTCGCCAAACTCGTTGGTGGCCGAGACCTGGAAGTAGTACTTGGTGTTGTTGACCAGCCCGTTGAGCGTACAGGTGTTGGCCGGGCAGTCCTGCTGGAATCCGCCTTCGCCGTACACGGTGTACTTGGTGATGGGCGAGCCGCGGTCCGCGGGCGCCGTCCAGTTCAGGAGCGCCGTCTGGTCCCCTACGCTCTGCGCCTGCGGGGTGGTGGGCGCCTGGGGCTTGTCCTTGACGGTGAGGCGGACGCGGGCTGTTGCCTGGCGGGAGGGATCCTCCGTTTTGTCCGCCACGGTGTAGGACACCACCATGGTGCCGGTGAAGCCCGGCGCAGGCGTGACGGTGATGGAATCGCCATTGACGTCCACGTTGCCGCTGCCGGTTTCCGCAGCGGCCGCAATGATCTTCAGCGCGGTTTCCGGGAATGGGTTGGCGTCGTTGGCCAGCACATTGACCGTCACGGGCTTGCCCGCGGCAACGTTGTCCTGCACGTCGTCGTTGGCCACCGGCTTCGGCCGGTTGGAGGCGGTCACCTTCAGCTGGTACGTGGCGGTGGCTTCGAGCCCGCGGGGATCCTTCGCCTTGACCTGGACGGCCGAGGTGGTTCCTGAGCCGCTTGAGTCGGCCGCGGAGACCTTGAGGGTCCTGCCGTCGATGCTGGCGTTGAACCCGGCAGGCGCTCCGCCCACCAGTTCGTACTTCATCTTTTCGACGTCGTCCGCGTCCGGGTCCGAGGTCAGCTTGCCCAGGTCGGTGCTGGCGGAGTCGCCCTTGGGCACGTCAACGTTTGCGCCCAGCAGCTCCGGCGGATTGTTCTTGTTGGGGTCGGGCAGGACCTTGGTGCGGATGCTGAGGGTGGACTTGAGGCCTTCGGGGTCGTCCGGGCCGGTCCCGTCCGTGACCTCAAAGGTGAGCGAGCCGGGACCCACGTAGTCGGTTCCTGCCGTGTACTTCAGGCCCGTGCCGTCGCCGATGACGGGGTTGCCGCCGTCGGCGCCGATGAGCTTGATGCGGTCGGTCTGGGTGAGCCGCGGCGAGCGGCCTTCACGCACCTTGACCCAGTCGTCGAGGTCAACGTCCACGGGCTGGCCGGCGACGACCTCGATGACTTCGTCCTTGGCCAGGGTGGGCACCTGCTGGCCAAGGCCCGGCACCCAGATCACCGCCGTCGACTGCTGGCCGTCAACATCCTCCACGTTGTACGGGATGAGCTGCGGCTGCTCGGTGAGGTCGACAATCATGGTGCCGTCTGCGCCCGGCCGGGCGGTGGTGGCCTCGGTGCTGACCTTGAGGTTTTCCCCGACGCCGTCGGGGTCCTCGTCGTTCTTCAGGACGGGGACATCCACGGCGGTCTTCCCCATGGTCTGGGCGGAGGTGACCCGGTCATCACGGGCGACGGGCGCCTTGAGGGGCACCTCGTTGTCCACCACCACGCGGATGGTGGCCTGTGCGGTGGCGTCCCGGTCGTCGGCGATGGTGTAGCGGACGTTGACGGTCCCGGCCTCTTCCGGCGCCAGCAGGATAATCCGGCCGCTGGTTTTGCTCACCGTGGCCTGCAGCGCTGCGTCGGCTTCGATGCCATCGCTGAGGATGCGGATGAGGTCGCCGTCGGGGTCGGTGTCGTTGCCGGTGGCGTCGACGGCGATCTGGCGGCCCGGGCGGACCCTCACCTCATCATCCACGGGAGTGGGTTTCTGGTTGACCTCCCCGCGCGGCGCAATGCCCACGGTGACGGTGCCAGTGTTCACGGCGCCCTGCCGGTCCACCACCTTATAGCGGAACGTATCGGTTCCGGCGCCGTCACCGGCAGCCGTGAAGTCGATGAAGTTGCTGCCCACGGAAGCCGTTCCCATCGACGGCGTACTGTCGATGCCGGTCAGCTGGACCGAATCGCCGTCCGGATCGATGCCGTCCAGCGGGACGGGAATGCGCACCGTGCCGGCGGCCACCACACGGGCGGTCAGGTTGCGCGGCTGCGGGCGCGAGTTTTCGGCACCTTCCAGCGGAAGGATGTGGATGGTCACCGCGGCGGCGCTCTTCTGGCCCTGAGGGTCCACGGCGTTATAGATGGCGCGGACCGTCTTGGGCTGCGGGCCGGCTATGAACCTCAGGGTGTTCTCTGAGACGAAGCTCTTTCCGTCCACGGGATCCACGCCCTGCGGCAGGACAGGATCCACCGTGAGTTCCTGGCCCTGCGGGTGGGTGTCGTTCTCGAGGACGGGGATGGTGACGACGTCGTTGACACGGACGTTGACCTCGTCCGGTTTGGGCTGGGGTGCTTCCACGACGGCGGGCGCCGGCACGGGGACCACGGAGACGCTGCCCGTGGCCGATTTCTTCCCGTTGGACATGGTGTATTCGAAGAGGATCGGGTCCTTGGTGCCCAGGATGTCGGTGATGCGCAGGACACCATGGTTGATCACGCTGACGGACGCGGTCGAGTTTTCGGGCAGTTTAACGGACTGCAGCACCAGGACACCGCCGGAGGGGTCGGAGTCATTGGCCAGCGGGTCCAGCAGCACGCTGCCGCCGGTTGGCATGAGCGCCACGTCATGGACGGCGACGGGGTCACCGGCCTCGTCCCCGGATTCCACGTCAACGCGGATGAGCCCCTGGCTGCTTTGCGGGCCGTTGCTGGCGATGTACGTCAGGTAGACCGGGCCGGGGGTGGTGCTGCGGAACGTGAAGGTGCCGCCGTCGGTCACGGGACCCAGCTCGGCGGGGCCGTTGGCCTCCACCTGTGCCAAACGGAGGGCTCCGCCGTTGGGGTCCACGTCGTTCTTCAGCGGAGAGATGACAAGGTCCTGGCCCACCACGGCAGTGACGTGGTCGGCGTTGACCACCGGTGCCAGGGCTCCCGGCGGCTGGACGTTGACCACGACTTTCCCGGTGACGGTGTCCCGGCCGTCCCAGATGGTGACTTCCACGGTCTTCTTGCCGGCAGTCGCGCCGGAGTCCTGGAAGGTGAGCAGGCCGTCACGGCGGACCTTCACCTGGTCCTGGTCGTTGTCCGCCTTGGCGTCGAGGAGCACCAGATCGTCGCCGTCGGGATCGATCCAGTCCGTGAGGATGTTCTGGCTGACTGTCTTGCCCTGTTCCACCAGCATGGTGGTGGTGTTGTCGCCGCGCTTGAACTGCGGAGGTTTGTTCTCGTCGGGCCCAACCACGCTGAGCGTGACCTGCCCGCCGGCGGAGAGGCCTCGGCCGTCGGAGGCGCTGTAGCTGAACGTTTCGGTGCCGGGTTTCGCGTCGGCGGGAACGGAGATCTGGAAGGCGGTGCCGCCGTAGATATTTTGGAGGCTTCCGGCCTGGGGTCCGGAGTCCCCTACGGCTGCGGTGAGCACGTCGCCATCGGGGTCCGAATCGTTGTCCAGGACGCTGAGGATGGTGGTGCGGCCGGGGCGCACGCCGACGGCGTCGGGCTTGGTTTCCGGCGGACGGTTGGGTTTGGTGCGGTCCGGGAGGACGTTGATGGTGTTGTTGTCTGCGGACTCCTGGTCCTGCTCGTCGGACTCGTTCTTGGGCGGGACGACGTCGTCCCAGTTGTTGACCAGTTGCATGTTCTGGTTGACCAGCCATACGTTGCCGGAGTTCACGTCGTTCAGGACCACCAGGTCACGGTTCACCCGGAACACGTACGACGGCGATGCGCTCGCCTTGGGCACGTCCACGTTCTTATCGTCACCATCGTTTACGCAGTCCCGAACATACTTGTTCGCCCCCGACCACGCCGCATGCACACACCCGCCCAACTGGACGGGGGCAGCCGGCACACCCTCGCCGTCGAACGTCACGGTCTTCGCCGTGGACCCGTCCAGCGGCTGCTTCAGCAGCGCCTTGGGCGTTGAAACCGCGACGAAATCACTGTCCGGCCCGCCCTGCTGCAACTTCGCATCCCGCGCGTTCTCCACCTGCAGCCGCTTTCCCCCAGGCAGGAACAACCTCCCCGCCGCCGCATCGAGAAGCACCGGTTTGTCCCCTACCACCGTGATCTGGAGGTCCCCTGCACCTTTAAGATCAGCCCAGGTCTCCGACTCCGAGGACGTTACTTCCCCGTTTGCGTCAACACCGGTGACCGTCACCCCGCCGGATTTGGGATCCGCCGAATAGATCCGGTCATCCTCCCCCACCGCCGAGACAATGCCCTCCGAGCCCACCATGACGGGCTCGGATGCTTCCTCGTCAAAACCGTTAACCGTGGACGGAGAAACCGCCCACACCTTGCCCGACGCCGCGTCCGTCACCGAGATCACCTCGGACCCGAAACTCACATCCGCGGACCCAGGCAGCTGCTTGTCCCCGCCCAGCCGCATGTTCGCCGGCGACACCTGGTTCAACGTTGACCCGGTCTCGTCATCAACGAACACATCCCCCGCGTCCTGCAGGATGTCGAACGTCGTGGACGCCGGCGTCACCGCCCCGTCAAGGACCCGGGAGGGATAATTCAACCGGCCCACTGCGTTCTTGGACTTGGACACCACCCACACGCCGCCGTCGTTCAATTCCACCTCGGTGGTTTTGAACCCCGGATACAGAATTGCCCCCGTCACCACAACAGCAACAGCGGCACTGAAAGCAGTGCCCGTCACCATTTTTTTGTGGCGCCGATTCAGTCCAAGTTTCCCCAGCAGACTTGTCACAGCTTGATATCCCCTGAAATTACCGCTGCCGCAGGCAGCTGCCCGGCCGGGACTCGCCCGGACCTTGATGTTGTGCTGCTCCTGGCAGGAAGCAGCTGAGACCTGACAAAAATAAGGACACCCGGCCACGCTTGGCGCCGAGTGCCGGCAAGGTAACTTGCCCGGTGGCAAGCATACCCACGGCCGCATGTGGCCGCGATGGGGAGCCCTGCCCACGGCAGGGCTCCGTCCTTTGCCGCCGCACCGACTATATCGTGATTGACCAACAACTGGAGAAACTATTTTGGGCTGGTCATTCCACCTGAGGAATCAGGCGTCCTAGTCCAGCACAAGCCCCTTGCCAAGCCCGCGCCCCAAACGCACCGGGCGGATCTCGCCGAAGCCGCGGACGTTTTCGGGCGGCTGTGGCTCCAGCACGAAGCGTTCGTCATGCTCCAGGGCCGAGGCCGTCATCGAGTCCACCAGCACAGTCCCGGGGTCGGCCAGGGTGGTAAGCCGGGCCGCCAGGTTCACCGTGGGACCGTAGATGTCCCCAAGCCTGGACAGGATCCTTCCCCACACCATGGCCACCCGCGCTTCGGGAAGGATTTCGTCCTCCGTGAAGGCCTGGGCCAGGGCGAGGGAGATCTCAGCGCCGGCAGCGGGGGTTTCTGCGATGTACAGGACTTCGTCCCCCACTGTTTTCACCAGCCTGCCGCCGCCTACGGAGATGATTTCGGCGCACTTGTTCTCGAAGCGCTGGACCAGCCGGGCGAGGGTTTTTTCGTTCATGCGCCGGGACAGGCTGGTGTAGGAGACCAGGTCCGCGAAGCCGACGGCGCGTGCCAGCGGCAGCGGCGCGTCGTCCTCGTCGCCTTCCCGGCCTTCCTCGCTGGCCTGGAGCCCGGCCTCGGCCCGGACGGCGAGCCGCTGCACTCCGGCGTTGAGCTGGCGCCGCCAGGAGTACACCAGTACTTCTTCGAGGGCGTCCACCAGCGCGGGCAGTTCGTTGACGAGCCGCTTGCGCGCCACGGCGTCCGTGACCCCTTGCTCGTGGACCATGTCCTCCACCAGGGCTTCGATCTGCCACACCACCATCCGGTCCGTCATCTGCCCGATGGAGCGGGTGACGGAGATCGCGGCCTCCTCCGTCAGCTTGCCGGAGCGCACCAGGTCCACCACGGTGGACAGGGCGGCCTGGTCACGCTCGGTGAAGGCGACGTCCTCGTCGCCGAAGTTGGGAAAGCCCAGGGCGCGCCACAGCTTGCGGGCGGACAGCAGGGACAGCCCTGCGCCGGCGGCGACTTCACGACGGCGGAGCTTGCGTTCTCCGCCGAGCAGCCGGGCTTCCAGCGCTTTCATGGCAAGCCGTTCAGCTGACATGGTGCCCGTGGCGGGGTGGGCGTCCGTCGCGGGCGGTGGCGTGATGGAGTCCACGCGTTCCTGCTGGTCCTCATCGTTCATCCCGTCCACCTTCTCTCACTTCCCATGGCAATGCTCCGGCAGGGTAATCCAACGCCCCGCCGGACTGGCCGTCGCGTTCGTCGGGCAGTTCCTCGAGGGCGTCAAGGATGAAATCCCGGAACCTGGCAACCTCCGGCACATCCCGGAAAGTCACTACGCCCTGGTACCCGGTTTCCAAGGATATATTCCCCGAGCGCAACAGGCGCTGAAGTACCGACTCGTGGACAGTCAGGTGGCGCACCGATGCAAGGTTTACTTGCTGGTCCTGCCGCCGCACCAGGCCGGACCTGGAAATGAGCCTCCGGCTGGTGAGCGTATACCGGGTGCCCTGCCACCGCAGCAGCCGGGGCAGGCAGTAACCCAGCCAGACGCCGGCCGCGGCCAGGATGCATCCGGCCACCAGCGCCGGCGTCCACCGCGCCTCGAGGCCGGGGATGACCCTCGCTGCTTCCCCGCGGACCACCCATGCGGCAGCAAAGGCGGCAAGTGCCGGTGAGAGTATGAAGGCTCCGGCTGCCCCCGCCAGCTTCCTCGGCTGCGGGCGGGTGGTGACAATCACCTGCTCGCCCGGGACGAGGTCTTTACGCATATCCGCCCTGGCCGGACGCATCCGGGGAGGTCCACGGACGCAGGTGCACCACATCGCCGGCGGTCACCACGTGCTCGCGGGACTCACGGTCAACCACCAGCAGTGAGCCGTACTCGTCGAGCCGGGATGCGTGGCCAATGATCTCGTGGTCGCCGGGGAGCTGCGCCCGCACCTGTTTTCCCAGCGTCGTCATGACGGCCTCCACCCTCTTATGCAGCGACGGGCCGCCGGCCAGGCCCGCTGCGGGATCGCCGTCGGCATTGCAGAAGCTGCGGTAGAGCACGGCAAAGTGCGAGAGGTAGCTCTTCAGCAACTTGGTCCGGTCCGCGGTCCGCGGCGCCTCCAGGACCACGGACGTGGCGGTAGGCACGGGGAGTTCCTCTTCCCGGAGGGTGACGTTCAGGCCGGTTCCGAGGATGACGGGCGGCACCGAGCCGTCCACCATGGGACCCAGCTGGGCCAGGATTCCGGCAATTTTCTTTCCGCGCACCAGGACGTCGTTGGGCCATTTCAGCTCCGCGGGCAGGCCGGCAGTCTCCAGCAGGGTTTCGCGCAGCGCCAGCGCTCCGATAAGGGACAGCCAGGAATAGCTTTGGGTAGGGAGCGGCCTGCCTTCCGCGTTCGCGGGCCTCAGGACCACCGAAACGGAGACGGAACTCAGGGGCGGCGCCTCCCAGTGCCTGTCCAGGCGGCCCCGGGCCGCCGTCTGGTATTCCGCCGTCAGCACCGACATGTCCGGCCACGCCGAGGGCTCCACGGTCACCGACCGGAGCAGGTCCGCGTTGGTGGACCCGGTGGAGTCCACCACCTCGAGCCGTGCGATGCCGGTGGCGGACAGGAAATCCTGGTCCGCGAGCTCGCTCCGGTTCAGCGGCGTACCGGGGGCATGTGCGTCATCCATACCTAAACTGTACCGACCCGGCCCGGTCCCGGCTGCCCGCCGTCGGTGGACCTGCGGGACCCACGGGGGGCCGGGCTACAGGAAAATATCCGGCACCAGGCGGTCTTCCGGAGCCCCCAGGCTGTACGGCCGGAAATCAGTGACTCCAGCGGCCGTGAGCACTGCCTCGTCCGTGTAAAAATTTCCGCTGGGCCGGCTGCCGTTTTCCAGGTTGCTGCCGGTGAGCACGGCGTGGGCCGCGTCCGCCATGATCTCCGGGCCGCGCGCTGCCTGGGCAATGCTCTCCCCGTGGGGCATGTTCCTGATGGCCGCCGTATCAATCAGGGTGCACGGCCACAGCGAATTAACCCGGATGCCGTCCGCCTTCAGTTCCTCGGCGAGCCCAAGGGTTGTCAGGCTCATGCCGTACTTGGCCATGGTGTAGGCCAGGTGTTTTCCCGCCCACTGCGGATCGAGGTTCAGGGGAGGCGAGAGCGTGAGGATGTGCGCACTGTCCGATGACCGCAGCGCCGGCAGCGCCAGCTTGGACAGCAGGAACGTCCCGCGGACATTGATGTCCTGCATGAGGTCGTACTTTTTCATGTCCACGTCATCGGTGCGGGAGAGGTCGATGGCGGACGCGTTGTTGATGACGGCATCGACTCCGCCAAAGTTCTCCACCGCCGAGGAGACGGCGCGGGCCACATCGTCATCGTTGCGGACATCCCCCACCAGGGGAAGGGCCTGCCCGCCGGCGTCTTCGATCTCCCGGGCGGCGGTGTAGACGGTCCCGGCGAGTTTGGGATGCGGCTCTCCGGTCTTGGCCATCAGCACGATATTGGCGCCGTCCCGGGCTGCCCGGAGGGCAATTGCCAGGCCGATGCCGCGGCTTCCGCCGGAGAGCACGAGGGTCCGTCCGCGGAGGGAGCCGGCGGCCCGGTAGGGGCCTGCGGGGGCGTGCAAAGCGTCATTGCTCGAAGTCATGGCACCACTCTAACCCAGCTAAGTTACCGATGAGTAACATGACATTGCTGGTGACGGCGGCGCAGAAAATTGTAGGTTCCCTACAGCTGCGGCGGCCGGACGCGTCACTAGACTTGCCAGCAGGGTTCGTCTTTTGTGTGGAAGCTACTTAACCCCGCACAACAGCCGGCCAGTAACTCAGCACCACAGAATCAATCTGCTACAGAGCCGGAGACACTTGATGAGCCACGATCTGACAACGACAGCGGGAAAGATCGCCGATTTCCGCGACCGCCAGGCGCGTGCCGAACAGCCCTCCGGCCCCGAAGCCATCGAAAAGCAGCATGCGCGGGGCAAGAACACCGCCCGGGAGCGCATCGGCCTCCTGCTGGATGAAGACTCCTTCGTGGAGTTCGACGCCCTGGCCGTGCACCGCTCCACCGCGTTCGGCATGGAGAAGAAGAAGCCGCTGGGCGACGGCCTGGTTTCCGGCTACGGCACCGTGGACGGCCGCCTGGTGGCCGTCTACAGCCAGGACTTCTCCGTCTATGGCGGCTCGCTCAGCCAGGTCAACGGCGAAAAAATCGTCAAGGTGCAGGAGTTTGCGCTGCGCAACGGCTGCCCCGTCGTCGGCATTCTTGACGGCGGCGGAGCCCGCATCCAGGAAGGCGTGGCCTCCCTGGCGATGTTCGCGGACATCTTCCGCAACAACGTCCACGCCTCCGGCGTCGTCCCGCAGATCTCCCTGATCATGGGCCCCTCAGCGGGCGGGGCCGCCTACTCCCCCGCCCTCACCGACTACGTGGTGATGGTGGACAAGACCTCCCACATGTTCATCACCGGCCCGGACGTCATCAAGACGGTGACCGGCGAGGACGTTGACATGGAAACCCTCGGCGGCGCCCGGCAGCACAACGCCACCACAGGAACGTCCACCTACCTCGCCTCCGACGAAGGGGATGCCATCGAGTTCGTCCGCGAACTGCTGGACTTCCTGCCGTCCAACAACCTGTCCGAGGCGCCCGTCCTGGAGCACACCCAGGAACTGGAACTCGACGACGACGACCTCGCCCTGGACGCGCTCATCCCCGACTCCGCCAACCAGCCCTACGACATGCGCACGGTGGTTGAGCAGATCGTGGACGACGGACACTTCCTGGAAATGCAGGCCCTGTACGCGCCAAACGTCATGATCGGCTACGGCCGGGTGGAAGGCCACACGGTGGGCATCGTTGCCAACCAGCCCCTGCAGTTCGCCGGCACCCTGGACATCGCGGCGTCGGAAAAGGCGGCCCGGTTCGTCCGGCACTGCGACGCGTTCAACATTCCCATCATTACCCTGGTGGACGTCCCCGGCTTCCTGCCCGGCAAGGACCAGGAATTCCAGGGCATCATCCGCCGCGGCGCCAAGCTCCTGTACGCCTACGCCGAGGCCACCGTTCCCAAGCTCACCGTGATTACCCGCAAGGCCTACGGCGGCGCCTACATCGTGATGGGCTCCAAGAAGCTCGGCGCCGACCTGAACCTGGCCTGGCCCACCGCCCAGATCGGCGTCATGGGCGCCCAGGGCGCCGTCAACATCCTTTACCGGCGCGACCTCGCCGCAGTGGCGGAGGCCGGAGGCGACGTCGAGGCGCGGCGCGCCGAGGTGATCCGGCAGTACGAGGAGGAGCTCCTCAACCCCTACCAGGCGGCGGAACTCGGGTACGTTGACGCCGTCATCGCCCCCTCCGAAACCCGGCTGCAGATCATCAGGGGCCTGCGCGCCCTGCGCGACAAGCGCGCAAGCCTCCCCACCAAAAAGCATGGGAACATCCCGCTGTGAGCCCCACCGAGCCTGCTGACGACAGCAATGCACCCGCCGTGCCCCTGCTCTCTGTGGTGAAGGGGCAGCCGACAGCCGAGGAGCTGGCGGCGCTCACCGCCGTCGTGCTCTCCCTTGGCGGCGTCCAGCACACCGGGACGGACAAGCCGCCGGTCCGGCACTGGGTCCGCCGCCAGCGGCTGAGGCTGGATCCCACCCCGGGTCCCGGCGCGTGGAAGCGTAGCCGCGGCTAGAGGGGCTTGCCGCACGCTCCGGCGGCGTGGGCCTGTTCGGAAAAGCCGCAGCGCCGTTAGTCTCTGAGGGTGACTACAGACACCTCTCCTGCCGCCCGCCCGCATACCCGCATCGACGCCGTCGCAGATGACTACACCGACACCCTGATCAGGCTGAATCCGTCCTTCGCCACCACCCTCGGCGTTCCCGGGCACGAAACCGAATACCAGGACTTCTCCCCCGCCGGCATCGCCGAATTCGCCGAGACCGCACGCAAGGCGCTGACCGACCTCGAAGGCCTCGAGCCGGATGACGATGTTGACGCCGTCACACTCGACGCCATGCAGGAGCGGCTGGGCCTGCAGCTGCTGATCCACGCCTCGGGCTGGGATTACGCCGACCTGAACAACATCGCCTCCCCGGCCCAGGACATCCGCGCCATCTTCGACCTCATGCCGACGGAGACCGTGCAGGACTGGCAGCACATTGCCGGCCGCGCGTCCAACGTTCCCGCAGCCATCGCCGGCTACACCGAATCCCTGCGGCAG
>NZ_JBJURL010000084.1:0-18137 GCF_046097905.1 Pseudarthrobacter sp. NKDBFgelt
TTGTGGTAGCCCTGGTCCTCGGCATGCAACGCCGACTCAGAAGCATGGGCATGACCGCCGTCGATCACGTGGTCAGGTGCGACCTTGTGGTCCTGTACAACCTCGTCTTTGGGGTTGATGGGCATGGGTGATCCTTTCGATACGGAGAAGATCCTGCTGGGAGGGAAAGAGGTGGGGTGGTGCGGCGCGCCCGGATCAGGGGCGCGTGGGTCAGAAAACGGACCAGCCGGTGAGGTCGGAAAGATCGGCGAGAGCGGCAGTACCGGCCAGCGAGTTGCCTTTGGCGTCCAGCCGCGGACTCCAGACACAGATGGCGCACTCGCCCGGAACGATGACCAGGATTCCCCCGCCCACCCCGCTCTTTCCCGGAAGGCCTACACGGTAGGCGAACTCGCCCGCGGCGTCGTACATGCCGCACGTCAGCATGATGGAACCGACGCGTTTTGCATCGCTGGGGGACAGCACGGGACCCAGCGATCCCTGCCCGGCCCGGGCCAGGAACAGCCCGGCCTTGGCCAGGTCTGCGCAGGTCATCATGATGGAACACTGCCGGACGTAGTTCTCCACCACCGCTTCGGCCGAGTGGTGCAGGTTGCCGAAGTTTTTCAGGAAGTGGGCCAGCGCCAGGTTCCGGCTGCTGTTGGCCAGTTCGCCGGCTGCCGCTGCCTCATCGATAGCGGGCCCGCTGCTGGCTGCCTGCGCGGTGAGGAACCGCAGGAGCCGGGCGGCGGCGTCGGGCGCCTTGTCCATCAGGTGGTCCGTGACCACCAGGGCGCCGGCGTTGATGAAGGGGTTCCGGGGGATGCCGTGCTCCACCTCGAGCTGGACCAGGGAGTTGAAGGGCGTGCCGGAGGGTTCGCGCAGGACACGGGACCACAGCGATCCTGTGCTGTCTCCGCGAAGCGCCATGGCCAGGGTGAACACCTTGGAGATGCTTTGGATGGAGAAGGGCGTGGTTGCATCGCCGGCGCTGAACACTTCTCCGGACGTGGTGGCGACGGCGATGCCGAATCTGTTGAAGGGGACGTCCGCCAGGAGGGGAATGTTTCCCGGGATGCTGCCTGACTCCCTTTCCGGCCGGTGGCGGAGGACGATGTCGTCGAGGAGCGGTCCCAGCGGCGGTGCCTGGAGTGTTGTTGTCATTTCCTGCCTGAGGTTTCGTTGGAAGGGGTCCCGGCCCACTCCTGGACGTGGAGCAGGGCCACCAGCGCGTCGCGGGGGTTGCTGAAGTCCAGGCCGGTGACCCGCGACGCCTTGCTGATCCGGTAGTAAACGGTGTTCTTGTGCAGCTGCATCCGGCGCGCGCAGGCGGCGACGTCAAGCGCGGCGTCAAAGTACGCCCGCAGGGTTTCGGCCAGTTCGCCGTCCTCCCGCAGCAGCCGTGAAAGGCTGCGGTGGCGGAACGTGGAGGCCGAGAAGTTCCGGACTGCCTCCCGGAACAGGATCTCGCCCTCGAAATCGTCCACCGTTCCCACGGACATATCCCCGGACCTGCCCACGCAGTCCAGGAGGGCCTCGGTCATGCGGGTCACCGAGTGGATGGACAGCAGGTCCGGAACCACCGGGCCGACGGCGGCAAAGGGGCTGATGCCCAGGTGCTTCCGTGCGTCCTTGATGATGGACTCTGCGAGGCTCCGCAGCCCGGGTTCGGCCGCGGCAGACTGCAGGCCTGGAACGATGATGGCCGTATCCCCCTTGAACTGCCCCACCACGGCGGACGCCTTGTAGGCAGCGGCGTGGATGGACGCCAGGTTGGCGAGTTCGCCGTGCTTGAGTGCGGCATCGTCGGCCTGCGCTTCGGCCTCCGACATGCCAATCAGGATCAGGGCAGCCGGGCGCTCCGCCGGGAGCTTTTCACTGTGGGCGCTGGCCGCGGCTTCCGCCGGGCCGGACAGGATCCGTGCCACGCGGTCTTCACGCATGTGCACGGACTGCTGGTTGCGGTACCGGATCAGTTCGGCGGAGGTCCGCGCAGCGGAACCCTTCAGCACATGGTCGACGTCGGGCCCGAAACCGGCTCCCGTCTCCTGGAGCCAGATGTAGCCCATGATGCGGTCGCCGGCAAAGAGCGTGATGGCCACGCGTTCGCGCAGCCCGTCCTGCGGCCGGGCCGGGACGCGCACGGGCAGCCGGGTTCCGTGCAGTTCGCGGTAGGCGCCCAGGTCCTTGAGCAGCAGCTCATATTTGCGGGGTCCGCGGCGCGCCAGGATCGATGCCTTGCGGAGTTCGTCGATGTCGTTGGAGACGGTGGAGTACGCCAGCACTTTGTTGGCCGCGTCCTCGATGACCACATGGCTGGAGGTGAGCCGTGCGGTGGTCTGGGCGATGGCGAAAAGGTCCTCCTCTAGCAGCGTGAGCACTTCACTCTGGTAGCTCGGCGGCTGGATCCTGTCCTTGGCAATGGACAGCAGCCGGTCCCAGTCCGCGCCGGGATCCACCAGCAGCAGTCCGGTGCCGGCATCGCGCAGGAGTTCCTCGGCCTCGGACAGTTCCCCGCGGCTTCCCTTCACGGCCACCACCGGTGGAGGGCTCTTCTTCAGGAGCCGGCGCAGTGCCGGCAACGCGGACCGGCCGCGGACCCCGATCAGCAGGACGAATGCGGCTGCGGCGTCGGGCGCTTCATCGTCTGCGTCCACGATCAGGAACCGCTCGATGGCAGGGCTGGCCGACGCCGGCCGCAGGACCAGGGTGGCGAAACCCAGGGGGAGATCCGCGAGGATATCGTCCACCGTCACCGCAGTCATGAGTGTCCTTCTGCATTCGATCCCATCGGACGGCTCTGTCCGGTCAACTCATGGTATCCAGCAGCAAACCCTGGAAATATGTGACCCGATCCAAACGTCGTGGCGGGTTTTCGGTTTGCTGGCCAAAAATATGCGTTGACCTGCTGCGGCCGGGCTCGAAGAGTGTCCTCGTTAGGATGGGGCGGTGACCGAACCCAAGATGCACGGCCCCGCAACCCCGGAGGCTGCGAAGAAGCAGCCCCGGGACGGCAAGGGCAATGCCACCATCTACGACATCGCCAAGGTAGCCGGCGTAAACCCTTCAACAGTGTCCAGGGCACTGAGCAAGCCCGGCAGGGTCAGTGCCAAGACGCAGAAACTCATCCAGGACGCGGCCGCCGAGCTGAACTACCAGGTCAATCCTTTCGCCCGCGCCCTGCCCACCGGCCGGACCAACACCTTCGGGCTGATCGTTGCCGACATCACCAACCCCACCTTCTTCGACATCATCCGCGGCGCCCAGACCACGGGCACCCTGCGCGACTACACCCTGGTCCTGGCCGAATCCGCCGAATCCGCCGCCACCGAACTGACCGCGGCGCGGCGCATGATGGCCACGGCGGACGGCCTGATCCTGGCGAGTCCGCGGATGGACGACTACGACATCCGCGCCCTGGCCCGCGACAAGCCCGTGGTGGTCATCAACCGCGAGGTGGAGGGCGTGCCCTCCGTCATCCCCGACGTGCGGAAAGGCATCGGCGAGGCAGTCCGCAGCCTCGCGGCCAACGGACACAAAAGGATCGCCTTCGTGGCCGGCCCCGCGCAGTCGTGGATGTCCGCACGGCGCTGGGAAGGTTTCCAGTCCGCCTGTGAGTGGTCCCGGCTCGAGGCTGTGCGGGTGGAATCCACCAAACCAACGGTCGACGGCGGCCGGCAGGTGGCGCGCGACGTGCTGTCCACCGGCGCCACCGCAGTGCTGGCGTACAACGACCTCCTGGCCATCGGCCTGATGCAGGAACTGCAGGCCGGGGGAATGGCGGTGCCGGACCAGATCAGCATCGTGGGCTTCGACGACATCTTCGGTGCGGATTTCACCACCCCGCCGCTGACCACGGTGCGCTCGCCGCTGGGGGAGTGCGGAGCTGGCGCGGCCGCCCGGTTGCTCGACCTGCTCCAGGGAAAGGGAAACGCGGAACCAGAAGGGACCCTGCAGATGGAGACCGAACTGGTGCTCCGCGGCTCCAGTGGCCGGATCCTCACGGCAGGTCAGCGTTAAACGGAAACAAGAATGGCAATTTTGGCAACCGGTTGACAATAACGGCTCCCCGGCCGGACCATGGACGTATGTCACTGTCGATTGCCGCCAACCCAGACAGGCTCCTGCCCGCGGATCCAGGAACGCGCAGCATCGCGCGGGACCTCCTGCAGCGCGTCCAGGACCTTCCCATCATTTCCCCGCACGGGCACGTTGATGCCTCCGTCATCGAGCAGAACACGCCTTTCCCGGACCCGGCAGCGCTGCTGGTCAGCCCGGACCATTACGTCACCCGGCTGATCCATGCCAGCGGGGTCCCGCTGGACAGGCTCCGGGAATCCACCGGATCGCAGCCGGACAGCCGTTCCGTCTGGCGCGAGTTCTGCAGGGCATGGCCGCTGTTCGAGGGCACCGCGTCCGGATACTGGCTCCGCACCCAGTTCTCCAGCGTCTTTGGCCTCGCGGGGGAGCTGGGCGCGGACACTGCCGATGCCAGCTATGACGCCATCTCGGCGAAGCTCCAGGAGCCGGGCTTCCGGCCCCGTGAGCTGTTCAAGGACTTCAACATCGAGGTCCTGGCCACCACCGATGATCCGCTGGACACGCTGGACAGCCACAAGGCCATCGCCCAAGATTCCACCTTCCACGGGCGCGTCCTGCCCACCTTCCGCCCGGACGCCTACCTCAACATCGCCCACCCCGCGTGGGCGGAGAACGTGGACCGGCTCATCGCGGCAGCGGGCGACGGCGGCACGGGCTATGGCGCCTACCTCACCGCCCTGGAAAACCGGCGTCGTTATTTCGTGGACCACGGCGCGGTCTCGGCGGACCACGGCGTCCGCACCCCCGCCACCCTCAAGCTTGACGCCGCGGACGCCGCGAAGCTGTTCGACCGCGCCCGATCGGGCACGGCGACGGCCCGGGACCGCGACGACTTCGAAGCCCACATGATGTACCAGATGGCCAGGATGTCGGTGGAGGACGGCCTGGTGATGACCATCCACCCCGGCTCGTACCGCAACCACCACGAACCAACCTTCACCACCTTTGGTGCCGACACCGGTCATGACATTCCGTTCGCCATCAACTACACCGAGGCCATCCGGCCGGTCCTGCAGGACTTCGGTACCGCCAAGGATTTTCACCTGGTGCTGTTCACCCTGGATGAGACCGTGTTCTCCCGCGAACTGGCCCCGCTGGCCGGCTTCTACCCGTCCGTATACCTGGGCGCGCCGTGGTGGTTCCTGGACGCACCGGATGCGATGCTGCGGTTCCGGTCCGCCGTCACGGAGACCGCCGGATTCTCGCGTTCCTCCGGCTTCATCGACGACACCCGGGCCTTCTGCTCCATCCCGGCCCGGCACGACGCCTCACGCCGGATCGAAGCTTCGTTCCTGGCCCGGCTGGTGGCCGAACACCGCGTCAGCGAAGAGCGCGCCCACGAACTCATCGTGGACATCGTGGACGGGTCGCCCCGGCGGGTGTTCAAGCTGTGAGCACCGAGCTGAACCACGCTGCCACGCCGGCTCCGGCTACGACCATTCCACAGCTGAACCGCACGGTTCGCCCATTGCCCAAGGCCCCAGTGCGGATTGTCCACCTGGGCCTTGGCGCCTTCCACCGCTCGCACCAGGCCTCGTATACCCAGCAGGCCCCTGACGCCGCGGACTGGGGCATCGCCGCCTTCACCGGCCGCCGCCCCGATGCCGCGGTTGCCCTCGCGGAACAGGACGGGCTGTACACGCTGGTGGAGCGCGCGGACAACGGCGACTCCTTCACCGTGGTGGGCAGCATTGTGGAGACCCTGGATGGCGCGGATGTGGCCCGGCTGGCCCGGCTGGTGGCAGCGCCGGCCACGGCAGTGGTCACCTTGACCATCACCGAGGCGGCCTACGGCCTGGGCGCCGACGGCAAGCTCGACACCACAGCACCCGGCGTCGCCGCTGACCTTGTCCGGCTGGCCTCCGGAGACGCCCCGGCCACCCCCCTTGGCCGGCTGGTGCTGGCACTGGGAGCACGCCGCGATGCAGGGTCCGGTCCGCTGGCCGTGGTCTGCTGCGACAACCTCTCCAACAACGGCGCCGTGGCGCGGGAGGCCGTGGCGGGCTTCGCCGGTGCGTTGGACGCCGGCCTGGCCGCCTGGATCGCCAATGAGGTCAGCTTTGTCAGCACCTCAGTTGACCGCATCACCCCGCGTACCACCGGGGAGGACATCGCCGGTGTCCAGGCCGCCTGCGGCTACGGGGACTCCTCGCCGGTCATTGCTGAACCCTTTTCGAGCTGGGTGCTGAGCGGGGACTTCCCCGCCGGCCGCCCGCGCTGGGAAGACGCGGGAGCGCTGTTCGTTGAGGACATCGAACCCTATGAAAACCGCAAGCTCTGGCTGCTCAACGGCGCCCATTCGCTGCTGGCCTACGCCGGGCAGCTGCGGGGGCACAGCACCGTGGCGGAGGCCTTGGCAGACCCTGTGTGCCTCCAGGCCGTGGAAGCATTCTGGGACGAGGCTGAGGCCAACCTGTCAGGGACGGAAGCGACGGCGGACCTGCAGATCCCTGCGTACCGTGCCGCCCTGCTGGCCCGTTTCGGCAACGCCAGGATTGCGCACATCCTCGCCCAGATTGCGCTGGACGGCAGCACCAAGTTGCGGATGCGCGCTGTTCCGGTCCTGCAGGCCGAACGCGCAGCCGGCAGGTCCGGGGCGGCTGCTGCGGCCATGATTGCGGCATGGATGGACTTCACGGCCGCAAGTGCATCCTTCCAAGACCCCCTGGCTGACGCCGTGGACGCGGCCAACCTGCTTGCCGGTACGGAACGGATCCGTGGCCTCGTGGCCTTGGTGGACCCCATAGTGGCCGGTGACGACTCCGTAGTGCGACTGATCGAAAGCTTGCTGGGAGGCTTCGACAAGCCCGCCTCCACTTCTACAGAGGCACCCGACCCCCTTCGAAAGGACCTGCAGTGAAAATCATTGCCGCTGACGTCTTCGTGACCAGTCCCTCCCGCAACTTCGTGACCCTCCGGATCACCACCGAGGACGGTGTGACGGGCATCGGAGATGCCACCCTGAACGGCCGCGAGCTGGCCGTTGCCGCCTACCTCAAAGAACACGTTGCCCAGCTGCTGATCGGCAAGGACCCGCACCGGATCGAGGACACCTGGCAGTTCCTGTACCGCTCCTCGTACTGGCGCCGCGGGCCCGTGACCATGGCCGCGATCGCCGCGGTGGACATGGCGTTGTGGGACATCAAGGGCAAAATGGCCGGAATGCCGGTCTACCAGCTCCTCGGCGGGGCATCCCGCAACGGGCTGCGCGCCTACGGCCACGCCTCGGGAGCTGACCTCCCCTCCCTGTTCGATTCGGTCCGCGAGCACCTGGAGCTGGGGTACAAGTCCATCCGCATCCAGACCGCCGTCCCGGGCATCAAGGCCGTCTACGGTGTGGCCGCGCAGGCCCAGGCCTCGGGTGAACGCTATGACTACGAGCCCGCCGGCCGCGGCGCTTTCCCCGTCGAGGAGGACTGGGACACCCGCGCCTACCTCCGCCACCTGCCCACCGTCTTCGAGGCGGTCCGGAACGAATTCGGCCCCGAGATCCCGCTGCTGCATGACGGCCACCACCGGATGACGCCGATCCAGGCCGCGAAGCTGGGCAAGGCGCTGGAGCCGTACGACCTATTCTGGCTGGAGGACTGCACCCCGGCCGAGAACCAGGAAGGCCTGCGCCTGGTCCGCCAGCACACCACCACACCGCTGGCCATCGGTGAAATCTTCAACACCGTCTACGACTACCAGACCCTCATCAAGGAACAGCTGATCGACTACGTCCGCGCCGCGTCCACGCACTTCGGCGGGATCTCGCCGCTGAAGAAGGTCATGGACTTCGCCGCGCAGTACCAGATCAAGTCCGGCTTCCACGGCCCCACCGATATCTCCCCGGTGGGTTTCGCAGCCCAGCTGCACGTGGGCCTGGCCATCCACAACTACGGCATCCAGGAATACATGCAGCACTCTGACAAGACCAACGAGGTCTTCCAGCAGTCCATGACCTTCAAGGACGGCTACCTGCACCCGGGCGACAAACCCGGCATCGGCGTCGAATTCAACGAGGAAGCCGCCGCTGCGTTCCCGTACCAGCAGGCCTACCTGCCCTACAACCGCCTCATCGACGGAACGGTCCACGACTGGTGAACACTCCCAAGCCCCAGGAAACCGCCCAGGCCAAGCTCCGCGTGATCGTCATGGGCGTCTCCGGCTGCGGCAAGACCACCATCGGCGACCTCGTCGCAAGGGAACTCGGTGTCCCCTTCCTCGACGGCGATTCCCTCCACCCCGTGGAGAACGTCGCCAAGATGGCTGCCGGCATGCCCCTGACCGACGAGGACCGCTGGCCGTGGCTCGCCACCGTGGGCACCGAACTGGCAAACGCGGGCGACGGCGGACTGGTCCTGGCCTGCTCCGCACTGCGCCGCAGCTACCGCGACGCCATCCGGGAACAGGCGCCGGACACCGTCTTCCTGCACCTGCACGGCAGCAAGGACGTCCTGAGGGCACGGACAGAAGGGCGCTCCGGGCACTTCATGCCGCCGGCCCTCTTGGACTCACAGCTGGCCACACTTGAACCGCTCGAGGCCGGCGAAACCGGCATCGTGGTGGACATCGCGGCGCCCGTGCAGCAGGTGGTGCGGGAGGCACTCGACGGACTTGCCGCCGTCGGCCCTTCCCCGGAACGTAGTGCAGGAGGTGCCGCGGGCACCCAGCCCCGCCAGTTCGACGTCGACCTCCAGGCCGCGCCGTTCAATCTCGACGACGACGCCGTTGCGTGGGTGGGTTCCACCATCGCCGGCATGAGCCTCGAGGAAAAGATCGGGCAGCTGTTCATCAACCACAACAACGACTACTCCCCGGAGTACCTCGACGGCGTGCTGGGGAACTATCATGTGGGCGGCATGCGCTACCGGCCAGGCCCCTCCGCCGCAGTGCAGGAACACATCCGGTACGCCCAGTCCAGGACCCGGATCCCGCTGCTGGTGGCCTCCAACCCGGAAATGGGAGGAGCCGGCAGCTGCGCCGACGGCACGTTCGTGTCCACGCACCTGCAGGCCGGCTCGCACCCGGACAAGGCCATCGCGCGGCAGATGGGCCAGGTTGCCGGCGTCGAAACCGCGGCGCTGGGCTGCAACTGGGCGTTCGCGCCGATCGTGGACATCCACTACAACTGGCGGAACACCGTCATTTCCACCCGGTCCTTCGGCAACACACCGGAGATCGTGGTGGAGCGGGCCAAGGAGTACTTCGACGGCATCAGCGAGTCACCCACCGTCTGTGCCATGAAGCACTTCCCCGGCGACGGCATCGACGAACGCGACCAGCACGTGGTCACGTCCTACAACACCCTGGGCTACGAGGACTGGAACCGGACCTACGGGCACGTGTACCGGGAAATGATCGGCCACGGCGTGCAGTCCATCATGATCGGGCACATTGGGGCACCGGAACTGTCCCGGCACTTCCGCCCCGGCCTGGCCGACGCGGACATCCTTCCGGCCACGCTGTCTCCGGAGCTGCTCCAGGACCTGCTGCGCGGGGAGCTCGGCTTCAACGGGCTGGTCCTCACGGACGCCTCGCAGATGATCGGCCTCACCCAGGCCATGAAACGCAAGGACCTGGTGCCGGCCACCATTGCTGCAGGCTGCGACATGTTCCTCTTCTTCCGCAACCCCGCGGAAGACTTCGGCTACATGATGGACGGCTACAAGTCCGGCGTCATCACCGAGCAGCGGCTGCATGATGCGCTGCGCCGGATCCTGGGGCTGAAAGCGTCCCTTGGTTTGCACGTGCGGCCGCGCGCGGAACTCGTGCCGCCCGTGGAAGCGCTGGACAGGATTGGCAGCGAGGCCCACCGCGCCATTGCCGCGGAGATCGCGGACAAGACGGTCACGCTGGTCAAGGACACGGCCCACAACCTGCCCATCACGCCGCAGACGCATCCGCGGATCCGGCTGTACGGCATCTCCGGCGGGGCGGACTTCACGCGCGCCGATCCGCTCGCCTACCTGGACACCGTCAAGGAGGAACTGGAGGCCGCCGGCTTCGAGGTGCACCTGTTCAAGACGGCGGACCAGCGGGAGGCCGCAGGGGAGACTGGCGTGAATTTCATGTCAATCATCTCCGAGGAAGCCACCGGGGACTATGCGGACAAGTACGACGCCGCTTTTGTGTTCGCCAATGTGAAGGGGTTCGCCCAGGAGGCGGCCATCCGGATCAAGTGGTCCACTCCCATGGCCGCGGAGATCCCGTGGTATGTCACCGAGGTTCCTACCGTGTTCGTTTCGCTGAACCAGCCGAACCACCTGATTGACGTGCCCATGGTGAAGACGGCGATCCACGCCCACGCCGGGTCCCGCGAGGCAATCCGGGCCACCATCGAAAAGATCCAGGGCAAGTCCGCGTTCCAGGGCACGTTCAACGACAACGTGTTCTGCGGTTCCTTCGACACAAGGCTCTAGGAAGGGCCGTCGTCGCAGAGCAGGTGGTACCTCCCGGTTGGCCGGCCCGTCACTCACAAGATCTACCGCGACGCCGCCCACCACTCCCGGCTCGTTCTGCCCTTCACCACTGGCAGGGCCGGGAAGAAGTAGCCGGCAACAGGCTGGGAACGCAAAAAGAGAAAGCCCCTCCATCAGGGGCTTTCTCTTTTTTGCTGCCGCGTGGAGGTGCCTAGATCCACTTCGGTGCGGCGGGGGTGCCTTCGGTAGTGCCCGGTCCGGTGGCCGTGACGCCGTGGGAGCCGCGGCCCGCGGCCCATTCGACGACGGCGGGCAGCGGCCCGGCGACGACGGTCGGGTCCGCGGCGCCCGAGTCTCCCAACGCCAGGGAAGTGCCCGTGACCTTGATGAGGAGCCCGGTGTCGGTGCCGCGGGTGTGCCAGGCACCGGTGATGTCCTTGAGCAGGCGTTCCAGGACGGGGGCCGGGATGTCACTGAAAGTGGCGCCGTTGTCCAGGTCCACGGCGTGCATCCAAACTTCCCGGGTCCGCATCCACACGGTTTCCTCCGCCGGGACAATGCGTCCCTGGGCGGTCTTGACCTTGTGGTGCCAGGCGTCGGCGGGCAGGTCGCGCCATTCGACGTTCAGGTGCACGGCCGAGTGGTCGAAGAGGTGCCGCAGCGCGATGGGGGACAGGGTGGACCCGAAGTCGATTTCGTAGTTGCGCGCCTCAGGGGAGGCGTACATCGGGGTTTCCACGCCGGTGGCTGCCCATTCGATCAGCCGTGCGATGGCACGGGCGTTGTAGCCCACATGTGCCACGACGTGGCGGCGCTTCCACCCCGGGAGGAGCGTGCCGCCGTCGAGCTCTGCGTCGGAGAGCTCGTTCAGCTTGCGGGCGAAGAACGCGGTGCCCCGGCGCGCCTGGAGCAATGCGTCCAGGAGCGCCGGGTCCTGCGTCTGGTCGTGGCGGGCAACCATCAGGCTTCCTTGACCACGCGGTTCGTCAGCTGGCCGAGGCCTTCGATGGTGGTCACCAGGACCTGGCCCTCCTGCAGGTAGCGCTTGGGGTCCTGTGCGTGGCCCACGCCGCCGGGGGTGCCGGTGGCAATCACGTCGCCCGGGTTCAGCGTGATGATCGTGGAGATGTAGGAGACCAGGAATTCGGGGGTGAACACCAGGTCCGACGTCGGGGTGCTCTGCTGGACGTCGCCGTCCACCGCGGAGGTCATGAGGGGGCCGGGGGTGAATTCGTCCTTGGTGACCAGGGCCGGGCCGAACGGGGTGGACTTCTCCCAGGTCTTGCCCTGGAGCCACTGGATAGTGCGGAACTGGTAGTCGCGCATGCTGATGTCGTTCAGGACCGCGTAGCCGGCGATGTGGCCAGCGGCATCTTTCTCGCTGATCCGGCGGCCCTGCTTGCCGATGACGACGGCGAGTTCGGCTTCCCAGTCCACGGTGTCCGATTCCTGCGGCAGGGCAAGATCGTCGTTGGGCCCGATCAGGGACTCGGCGTACTTGGCGAACAGGGTGGGGTACTCGGGGACTTCCCGGCCCATCTCCTTGATGTGGTTGCGGTAGTTGTGGCCCACGCAGATGATCTTGCCCGGGGAAGGCACGACGGCGGCAAGGTCCGCGCCGTCGAGGGGGTGCGTTGCGCCGTTGGCCGCCTTCGCCGTGGCTTCCCAGGCGGGGTCCTGCAGCAGGGCGCCAACGTCCGCGAAGCCGGGGATCTCGGTGAGGGTATCGCCGTCCTGGCGGACCGCCGTCGTTACTGTTTTGTTCCCAACGGAGGTGCGGAGGGTGAGGAGTTTCATTACTTGGTGCGTCCTTCGATGTAGGTGCGGTTGAAGTTCAGGCGCTCAAAGATGGGGGCGTCGCTGAAGCGGAACAGATCAAACTCAGAATCGGCCTGCAGCGACCAGGCAGCCCAGGACGGGACGACGAACAGGTCGCCCTTGGCCAGCTGCTTCGTTTCGCCGTCCAGGACCACGGAGCCGGTGCCCTCGAAGACCTGCCAGACGCTGGAGCCCACCTCGCGGACGGCCTCGGTGGTGGCGCCGGCGCGGAGGCGGTGGAACTCGGCCCGGATGGTGGGCATCACGTCCCCGCCGGTGGTGGGGTTGGTGTAGCGGATGGCGGCGTGGCCCTGGGAGACGGTGGCCGGGTGGCCTTCGTCTTCCAGGAGCAGCTGCTCGCGCAGGGCGGCGTCGGTGTACTTCCACCGGTACGCGGCGATGGGGGAGCTGGTGGTGTCGTCCAGGCCGGAGAGCGGGCGCAGGCCGGGGTGGGCCCAGAGCCGCTCGGAGCGGGAGATGTCCGGGGTGGCTTCGTCGGTGACACGTTCGGTGCCGAACTCGAAGAACCCGGCGTCGGCGTAGTGCACGAACGGGATGTCCAGGCCGTCGATCCAGGCCATGGGCTCATCGGTGTCGTTGTGGTGGCCGTGGAAGTTCCAGCCCGGGGTGAGCAGGAAGTCGCCCCGGGACATCCGGACGGGGTCGCCGTTGACAACCGTCCACACGCCTTCACCCTCGACGACGAAGCGGAACGCGTTCTGGGAGTGGCGGTGCTCCGGGGCGGTTTCGCGGCCGCCGAGGTACTGGATTGCTGCCCACAGCGTGGGGGTCGCATAGGCGGTACCGCCAAGTCCCGGGTTGGCCAGGGCAATAGCCCGGCGCTCCCCGCCCCGGCCCACGGGCACCAGGTCACCGGCACGCGCCGCCAGCGGGTAAAGGTCGCTCCACCGCCACACATGCGGCACAGCCTTCGGGGTGGGGACCATGGGCATCAGGTCACCGATCTCGGTCCACAGCGGGATCAGGTTCTCCTTGTCGAAGTCCTTGTAGAGCTGCTCAAGCTGCGCAGCCTCCTCCGGCGTCGGCTCCGGGACGGTAAGCCCGGCGGCCACTGATTCATGGGTCGTGTTCTCGGCGCTGATGGACACGTGGGCCTCCTTTGTAGGTCAGAACAGTTCTTTGGCGTGGCCTGACTCTACGGAAGGACGGGGTGTGAGCTCCAACATATTCTGCTGTTCAGAATTATTGGAGGGTGACGTGGAAGCGCTGGCGGTGCAGCGGCATAGGTCCGCGTGTGCTTGGTGCGGCTGCGTTCAGTCCGGCTGCGTCTAATCCGGCTGCGTTTAATCCGGCTCTGCCGGGTTCGCCGCGATATCGATCTCAAGCTGCCGGCAGCATTCCTTCAGGGCGGGAACCAGCCCGGCGTCGAATACTGCGCGGAAGCGGGTAGCGGGGGTGGCGACGCTGAGGGCGCCCACCACGTGCCCGTGCCGGTTGTGCAGCGCCATCCCTAAGGCACTCACACCGTCCTCCGTCCCTTCGAAGTTGGCTGCGAAGCCGTTGCCGCGGATGGACTCCAGTTCGCGCAGGAACTTCGGATACTCGTCGTCGGGGATGGTGTCTCCGCCAATCTCGGCGTTGTTGCTGCGGAACAGCTGTTCCAGCATGTGCTGTTCGAGTTCCGCAAGCATTGCCTTGCCGCCGGAGGTCTTGTTCGCCGGCATCACGGTGCCCTGCCGGTCGCCGACCCGCAGCACATTGTTGCCCTCCACTGTTGCCAGGAAGCGGACCTTGGTGCCCACGCGCACCATGAGGTTCACCGTCTCGTTGAGCTGGGCTGAGAGGAGCTCCATATGGGGCTGGGCCAGCGAACGGAGCAGCCTGGTCCAGCTCAACCCGGCCGGGCCGACTCCCATGGCCGGCCCGGGAACATAGCGGCGGGTCTCGTCCTGCACGGCAAAGCCCCGGTACACCAGCATGGCCAAGAGCCGGTGGGCGGTGGAGGGGGCCACCCCCAGCTCCTCGGCCGCATCCTTCAGGCGCAGCGTTCCGCCGTCGCGCAGGAGCTGGAGGAGCTGCAGCGCATTGTCCACCGCCTCGATGGAATAGGTGGGCCGCTTCTGCACGGGCTTTTTCTGCGCAGGCTTCCGCGCCGCCGTCTTGGTAGCTGCTTGCGGAAGCGGGTTTTTCTGCACATCAGAATTGTATTGTGGTTCATCTTCCATGGCCATGACAGTAGTGGGATGAATCACACACTTCCCGCTGCAGCGACGCAACGGTCCTCGCCGGGGGACTCCACCCCCACGTCCAATGACGGGCACGGCCGGTTCTCCAAGGTCTCGGCAGCCGCAGTCCTCGTGTGCTGGCTGCTGGTGGTCTTCGATGGTTACGACCTCATCGTGTACGGCACTGTCCAGTCCTCCCTGATCACCGAAACCGGGTGGGGCCTGACCAAGGCCACCGCCGGGACCGTAGGTTCCATGGCCTTCCTGGGCATGATGATCGGGGCGATCTTCGCCGGCCGCATGGCCGACTCGTGGGGCCGCCGGAGGACCATCCTCGGCTGCGCCATCGTCTTCTCCATCTTCACCGTCCTGTGTGCCTTCGCCCCCAACGCCGCTGTTTTTGGAGCCCTGCGACTCCTCGCCGGTATTGGACTCGGCGGCCTGGTGCCGTCCGCTAATGCCCTGGTTGCGGAGCTGGTTCCCGCCAAGTGGCGCTCCATCGTGGCCACCCTGATGATGTCCGGTGTCCCGATCGGCGGCTCCATCGCCGCCCTTGTTGGCATCCAGCTCATTCCGGCCTTCGGCTGGCAGTCGATGTTCCTGGTGGCCGTGCTGGCGCTGGTGATCGTGGTGCCGCTGGGCCTCAAGTACCTGCCGGAGACCCTGGCACCCGCCGGCAACGCTGCCTCCAAGACGGCAGCTGCGACCGCCGTGGCCAAAGAACCGTCCGGCTTCTCCTTGCTCCTCCGCGCGCCCTACCTGGGCATCAGCATGCTCTTTGCCGTTGCCACCATCGCCACCCTCTTCGCCTGGTACGGGCTGGGCACCTGGCTGCCGAACCTCATGCAGCTGGCGGGCTACAACCTGGGGTCCGCACTGACGTTCGCCCTGGCCCTGAACCTCGGCGCCGTTGCCGGATCCGTCATCACCGCCTGGGCGGGAACGCGCTTCGGACCCATTCCGACGGCGATCGCGGCAGCCGCCGTCGCCGCCGTCGCGCTGGTGGTACTGGTGAGCGGGCCCTCCGTCTCCATCGTCTACCTCATGCTGGTCCTCGCCGGAGTCGGAACCCACGGCACCCAGTGCCTCATCATCGCCGCGGTGGCCAGCCACTATCCCGCCCATCTGCGGGGAACGGCACTTGGCTGGGCCCTCGGCACGGGCCGGATTGGCGCCGTCGCAGCACCCCAGGTGGGTGGCCTCCTGCTGGCCGCCGGGCTGGGAGTCAATTCCAACTTCCTTGCCTTCGCCGGAGCCGCAGCCATCGCAGCGGGCCTGCTGGCCGCCGTCGGCATCAACCTCAAGTCCAAACTCTCAACTTCCCCTTCAAACCCAACAACAGGAGTTAGCAATGTCTGAGCACGCCACGTCCACCGATGTCCTGGTGATCGGAGGAGGGATGGCCGGCCTGGCCGGCGCCCTCGCACTGCGCGAGAACGGTGCCAACGTGACCCTGGTGGAGCGCGCCCCCGAATTTGGCGAGGTGGGCGCCGGGCTGCAGATGGCACCCAACGCCTCCCGCGTCCTCCGCCGCTGGGGCCTGCTGGAGAAGGCGCTGGAAATCGGCGTCCAGCCCAAGCACCTGGTGTTCCGCGACGCCGTGACCGGCGAGGAACTCACCCGCCAGACGCTGAACGGCGAGTTCGAGGAGCGCTACGGCGCGCCCTACGTGGTCATCCACCGCAGCGACCTGCACCGGGTCCTGCTGGAAGGCTGTGAGGCGGCCGGCGTCAAGCTCGTAAACGATGTCACGGTGGAGAGCGTCGAGACGGTCGGTAACCGGGGCGTGGCCCACACCCTGGCCGGCGTGGACTTCGAGGCCGACGTCGTGATCGGCGCTGATGGCCTCCGTTCCACCCTGCGCCCGCTCGTTGCCGACGATGAGCCGGTTTCTTCGGCTTACGTCGCATACCGCGGCACCGTGCCCATCACCGACGAGACGCCCAGGACGGACCTTGAGGATGTCATTGTCTACCTCGGACCGGACTGCCACCTGGTGCAGTACCCCCTGCGCAAGGGCGAGCTGCTCAACACCGTGGCCGTCTTCAAGTCGCCGTCCTTCGAACGCGGCGAAGAGCAGTACGGGGGAGTGGACGAGCTTGAGGCCGCCTACAAGGACTGCGTGCCGGCGGTACAGGAAGCGCTGAAGAACCTGGCTACCGGTATCCGCTGGCCCATGTACGACCGCAACCCCATCGAGAACTGGGTTGCCGGCCGCATGGTGCTGATGGGCGACGCTGCGCACCCCATGCTCCAGTACCTGGCCCAGGGCGCCTGCCAGGCCCTCGAGGACGCTGCCGCACTGCAGGATGCTTCCGTCGGTATCGTCTTCACTTCAGAGGGTATTAACCCCAAGGCCTGGGACGTGGCCCTTCGTGAATTCAATGATGTTCGCGCCGGGCGCACGGCCCGCGTCCAGCGCACCGCCCGTGTCTGGGGCGAGTCCTGGCACGTGTCCGGCCTGGCCCGCACACTGCGCAACCTGCTGTTCAAGAGCCGGAAGGACAACAACTTCCAGTACAACGACTGGCTGTACGGGCAGGACAGCGACGGCGTCCCCTCCCTTACGCCCAAGCGGGTTGCCGAGACGGCAGCGGCATAGCATGGGCAGCACAGTCCTCCAGTTGGTTGCCCGCTGTGGACCTTGATCCCCTAGGCGCCCGCCGTGCGCTGGGGCAGAAAAGGCTGCCTGCGTAGCGGGCAAAGAGCCAGAAGTCAGGCCTTGGACAGTGTCCGGGGCCTGACTTCGTTGACGCTGTCTTCCTTCCGTCGTCGAACCCGCGTCGTCGAACCGCCGGTGGGCGGTCTGGTCAGGTGGCCGATTCGCTCGTTTGGCCATGGGAGCGGCCGAACCGCTGGAGGTAAAGGAACACTCCAAGGAATGCGATGACACCCAGCAGCGGCCCAGCCCAGGCGGCAACCGGCGTGCCGCGGACAAGTAGCGCCCCGGCTCCGAGAATGCTTCCTGCAAAACCAACACCGGGACCCGCAGTGCCAAGCCTCCCTTGGATCTTCCGGCCGGCCTGGCGGTACCGGAGACTGAGGAGGACAACGAAGAGGATGAAGGCTCCGCCTATGACGAGGTTCCAGGGCCAACCTGCCATTGCCACAACGCTCAGGGTCAGCCCGTACGTGGCGGCCAAAGCCAGCCAATAGTTCCTTGCGGTGGTGTTGGTACTCATCCGCATCCGCCTGTGAAGTCCATGCGGTAAAACATACCTACCCCCGCTGCGCAGTTCACGCGCGCTGGTGGGCACGTGGACTGCAGCGCCCGTGGCCCGTGCACCACGTTCAGCGCAAAGCAAAAGGCCCTGCTTCCCTTTGGTTATCAGGGAAGCAGGGCCATTCTTATTGGCGGTGACGGTGGGATTTGAACCCACGTTGGCTTTTACACCAAACAACATTTCGAGTGTTGCACCTTCGGCCGCTCGGACACGTCACCAACCTCAATAGGGTACCGGAGCAAGGCGTGCATCCCCAAAACGGGATTGTCGGGAGGGGCTCCCGTTGCCTCGACAAAGAGGCCGGAAAAGATTTTCAAAAATTCTTTCAGCCGGGGTGCGCTGGCCCCCTTAAATGTCAGACCCTCCCATGAGGATGGATTCATGGAAGGCAATTCGGCGGTGGTGGAGGCGGAGGCGGTGGTTGA
>NZ_JBJURL010000085.1:0-17486 GCF_046097905.1 Pseudarthrobacter sp. NKDBFgelt
TCACCGGTGAAGTGGTCGACTACACCGAGATCATGTACGAATGCCGCGGCCCGCAGGGTTCCGCGCTGCTTATCGAGTGCCTTACGGACAACAAGAACCGTGCTGCCTCGGAGGTGCGCCTTGCCATTTCCCGCAACGGCGGAACCATCGCCGATCCCGGTTCGGTGAGCTACCTGTTCAGCCGCAAGGGCGTGGTGACCCTGCCCAAGAAGGACCTGACCGAGGACGATGTCCTGGTGGCTGTCCTGGACGCCGGGGCCGAGGAAGTCAAGGACAACGGCGACACCTTTGAGATCCACTCGGACCCCAAGGACCTCCAGGCCGTCCGCGACGCCCTGCAGGATGCAGGCATCGAGTACGACACCGACGAGGCGGAATTCGTTCCGTCCATGGAAGTGCCGCTGGACCTGGACGCCGCAAAGAAGTTCATGAAGCTCGTTGACGCCCTGGAGGACCTCGACGACGTCCAGAACGTCTACAGCAACGCCGACCTCAGCGACGACGTCCAGGCCGCCCTGGACTCTGAGTGACGCTCCGCCTGCCTGCCGGGCGTCTGCACCTGTGACGCTGCGCGTCCTGGGGGTGGATCCCGGGCTGACCCGCTGCGGGATCGGCGTTGTGGACGTCGAGCGGAACAGGCAGGCCACCATGGTTGCCTACGGTGTGGTGGGAACGTCGCCTGAGGACTCCCTGGACCAGCGGCTGCTGGTGATCGCCCTCGCCATCGATGAGTGGCTTGACCGCCACGAGCCCCACGTCCTCGCCGTCGAGCGGGTCTTTTCCCAGCTCAACGTCAGTACCGTGATGGGCGTGGCCCAGGCGTCCGGGGTGGTCATCGCGGCAGCGGCCCGGCGGGGGATCCCGGTGGCGCTGCACACGCCGTCGGAAGTCAAAGCGGCCGTCACCGGCAGCGGTACCTCCAACAAGGATGCGGTGACCAAGCTCGTCACCAAGATCCTGCGCCTTGACGCACCGCCGCGGCCTGCGGACGCCGCCGACGCCCTTGCTCTGGCCATCACCCACGCCTGGCGGTCAGGCAGCGGCACTGCGGTTGCTACCACCGGCCCGGGCAGTTCGTCCCTGACCCCCGCCCAGCGGGCCTGGGCAGAGGCCGAGGCAAAGGCGCGCCGCGCCCGCTGAATGTCCTGGCCACTTGCTAGGGTATTCGTAGATATGTTCGGATAGCCGGTCCTGCTCCCTGGAGCCCGGCAAAACACCAGGAGCCAGGCCTTGATCAGTTTCCTTCGCGGAACGGTAGCGCATGTGGGTCTTTCCACTGCCGTGATTGACCTCAACGGGGCGGGCATGAGCGTCAACGCCACGCCCCAGACCCTCAGCAGGCTGCGCACCGGCGAGGAAGGCCAGCTTTTCACCTCCCTGATCGTCCGGGAGGATTCGCTCACGCTCTTTGGTTTCGCGTCCGACGACGAGCGGGAGGTTTTCGATGTCCTCCTCAGTGTGAGCGGGGTGGGGCCGCGCCTTGCCCTGGCAGTCCTGGCGGTCCACGAACCGGAGGCGATCCGGGTGGCCGCGCACACCGGGGACAGCAAGACGTTCACCAAAGTTCCCGGCATCGGTCCCAAAGTCGCAGGGCGGATTGTGCTGGAGCTGGCGGGAAAGCTCGTTCCGCACGGCACGGCGGGCACGGCAGCGGCGTCCACTCCGGCCGAGGCCGCCTGGAAACCGCAGGTGGTGGCCGCCATGACGAGCCTGGGCTGGTCCGAAAAGGACGCCTCCTCCAGCATCGACAAAGCACTGGCGGACGATCCCGAGGTCTCGTTCCGCGGCAACGTGCCGGAGATCCTGCGGACCACGCTCCGGTGGCTGGGGCAGGACGGTGCCCGGGCCGGCAACCGCGTAGGCAGCCGTGGCTGAACCGTCACTGGTGGCCGCGGGGGAGGAGCCTGAAGAGCGGGCCATCGAGGCCGCGCTCCGGCCCAAGAACCTGGACGACTTCGTGGGCCAGCACCGGGTGCGGAAACAGCTCTCCCTGGTGCTCCAGGCCTCCCGGATGCGCGGGCGCAGCGCGGACCACGTGCTCTTCTCCGGCCCTCCGGGGCTGGGCAAGACAACCCTCGCCATGATCGTTGCGTCCGAAATGAGCGCGCCCCTGCGGATCAGCAGCGGCCCTGCCATTCAGCACGCGGGGGACCTCGCTGCCATCCTTTCCTCCCTTTCCGAGGGCGAAGTCCTGTTCCTGGATGAAATCCACCGGATGTCCAGGCCGGCCGAAGAGATGCTGTATATGGCCATGGAGGATTTCCGGGTAGACATCGTGGTGGGCAAGGGCGCCGGTGCCACGGCGATTCCGCTCGAACTGCCGCCCTTCACCCTGGTGGGCGCCACCACCCGCGCGGGCCTGCTGCCGGGACCCCTCCGGGACCGGTTCGGCTTCACCGGCCACCTCGAGTTCTACTCCGTGCCCGAACTGGAACTCGTGCTCCGGCGCTCCGCCGGCCTGCTGGACCTCAAGGTCAACTCGGCCGGATTCTCCGAAATCGCCGGGCGCTCCCGCGGCACCCCCCGCATCGCCAACCGGCTGTTGCGGCGTGTCCGGGACTGGGCCCTGGTCCACGGAATCGACCAGATCGACGCCAGGGCGGCGTCCGCTGCGCTGGACATGTACGAGGTGGACAAAAAGGGCCTGGACCGGCTTGACCGCGCAGTCCTCGAAGCCCTGATCACCAAATTCGGCGGAGGGCCAGTGGGGCTGTCCACGCTGGCCATCGCCGTCGGTGAAGAGACCGAAACCGTGGAAACCGTGGCTGAGCCTTTCCTGGTCCGGGAGGGCCTCCTGGGCCGCACCCCGCGTGGCCGGATTGCCATGGCTCCGGCCTGGACCCACCTTGGCTATGCCATTCCGTCGGGTGTCTTTGCCCAGGAGCAACTGGACCTGTTTGAGCCGGCTGAAGAGGACGCCTGAGCGTGGGCTGACCTGCCCCTAATACCAATAGCAGGCTCCGTTCAGCTTTTCCCTTTAGACTGGTATGACGCTCGGCACGTTCGGGTCTTTGTTCCCGCGGGCAGCATCACCGGCAGCCCGCGGATGGATGGCAAGCAGCTTCGCCAGGCCACTCGTTCAAAGCGGACGGCGCTGTCAACCGGCTCAATGCAAGTACAGCTCAATGCAAGTACAGAATGGAACTTCCCCGTGTTCGGACACATCACTGCCCAGACCACCACTACCCAGCCCGGCGGCGGCATCGACATCATGTCGATCCTGCTGTTCGTGATGCTCGGCATCTTCATCTTTATGATGTTCCGCCGCAACAAGAAGACCCAGCAGCAGCAGGCAACGCTTCAGTCGCAGTTCGCCCCCGGCGTTGAGGTCATGACCAGCTTTGGCCTGTTCGGCCGCATCGTCGACATCGACGACGAGGAAAACAAGGTCACCCTGGAACTCTCACCGGGCAACCTGGCCACCGTGCACCGCCAGGCGGTCACCAAGATCATCGAACCCGCAGCCGGGGTACCCGCTGCGACTGAGGTTCCGGATGATGCCTCCTCCCTGACGGCCGCGGAGAGCGGAAACACCCCCGCTGCAGCCGAGACCCCGGAAGAAACGCTGAAGCGCCTCAATGACGAGGGCAAGAAGGACAACTAGTCCCCGCTGCTTCCACAACACCTCTACCGCTGCGGACCACCGCCGGTGCAAGCATCAGCAGGCACCGGCGGTTCCTCCGTGAATAAGAGAAAGATCGACAATGGCACGAACTGGCCCCAATAAACCAGGCCTCAGGGTCCTGGTCTGGCTCGGTGTACTCCTCGCCACACTCACTGCCGTCCTGGCCGGCGGCACCCTTGCCGGGCAGGCAAGCTGGGCGCCCAAGCTGGCGCTCGACCTCGAAGGCGGCACCCAGATGATCCTGGCGCCGAAGGTCGAGGGCGGTTCGGACATCAATGAGGAACAGCTCAACCAGGCCGTGGCGATCATCCGCCAGCGCGTAGACGGTTCAGGTGTTGCCGAAGCAGAGATCAGCACCCAGTCCGGGCGCAATGTGGTGGTCAGCCTTCCCGGCACCCCTTCCAGCCAGACGCGCGACCTGATCCAGGCCTCCGCGGACATGAACTTCCGGCCGGTGCTGCTCGCCGGTGCCGGGGCTCCCGTCCCGGAAGAGCAGCGGGCGCCTGAGGACCAGTTGCCCAAGCCGACGGCGGAACCCGCCAACAGCAGCGACATCAACTGGATCACTCCGGAGATCTACCGCGAGTTTGAGACCCTGGACTGCGACAACCCGGCCCAGGACGAGCGGGAACGCTCAGATCCGGCCAAGCCGTTGGTGACCTGCGAGCCGGCCTCCGACACGAACCCTGCGATCAAGTACATCCTGGGTCCCGTGGAGGTCAAGGGCAGCAACATCGTCACGTCCTCTTTCCAGCTCCAGCAGGGCGCACAGGGTGCCGTCACCAACGACTGGGCAGTCAACATCCAGTTCGACGACGAAGGCACGGCCAGGTTCAAAGAGGTCACCGAACGCCTGAACCAGTTCTACGTTGCCGCCGGCGGCGACGCGGGCAACGACCCCAAGGCCCAGTTCGCCATTGTGCTGGATGACCAGGTCATCTCCGCGCCCCGCTCCCTCGCCGTCATCACCGACGGACGCCCGCAGATCACCGGCGGGTTCACCGAGCAAAGCGCCAAGGCCCTGTCCGACCAGCTCCGCTTCGGTGCCCTGCCTATCAGCTTCGAGATCCAGAGCGAGCAGCAGATTTCTGCCACCCTCGGCGGTGAGCAGCTGCGCATGGGCCTCCTGGCGGGCATCATCGGTCTTCTGCTGGTGGTGGTCTACTCCCTGTTCCAGTACCGGGCGCTCGGCTTGGTGACCATCGCCTCACTGGTGGTCGCGGGCCTCCTGACGTATCTAGCCATCGCCATTCTGGGCTGGACGGAAAACTACCGGTTGTCCCTGGCCGGCGTGGCGGGCCTCATCGTGGCAATCGGCCAGACGGCGGACTCCTTCATCGTTTACTTCGAGCGGATCCGGGACGAACTCCGTGAGGGCCGCGGCCTGGTTTCAGCCGTCGAAAACGGCTGGAAGCGGGCCAAACGGACCGTGCTGGCGTCCAAGGCCGTCAACCTGCTGGCCGCGCTGGTCCTTTACTTCGTGGCCGTGGGCAACGTCCGCGGATTTGCGTTCACGCTGGGCCTGACCGCTATCGCCGACCTCATCGTGGTGTTCATGTTCACGCACCCGACGCTGCAGATGCTGGCGCGCACCCGGTTCTTCGGCGAGGGCCACCGGCTCTCTGGCCTTGATCCGAAACGGCTCGGAGCCGTTCCGCTGTACCGCGGTGCAGGCCGTGTCCGTACCCCGGCAGACAAGCCTGCCACGGTCCGGACCAAGAACGCCGGTGCGGCCGCTGAAGCGGAACGCAGGATGACCATCGCCGAACGCCGCCTGGCGGAGAAGCAGGAGCAGCTCGCGGGCTCCTCGAAGTCCTCAGCGAAGGAGAACAAGTAATGTCAGGCTTCGCCAACTTCGGCAACGAGCTCTACACCGGAAAGCGCTCCTACAACTTTGTGGGCGCCAAGAAACTCTGGTTCATCATCGCGGCGGTGGCGGTTGTCCTGTCCATCATCATTCCGCTGGCCAAGGGCGGCTTCAACCTCGGCATCGAGTTCCGCGGCGGATCCGAATTCACCGTCTCCAACGTGCAGACCACGGATGCGGCCTTGGGGGAGAAGGCCGTAACCGACGTGGTTCAGGGCAGCGTGCCGCGCGTGGCGAACGTTGCCGGCACCACCATGCGGATCCAGACGGACAAACTGACGGACGATGAGACGCTCCGCATCAAAGAGGGACTCACAAGCGCGTACGGCGTCACCGACAACGAGGTGACCTCGACGTTCGTTGGACCCACCTGGGGCGCCGACGTCACCAAGCAGGCCCTGATCGGCCTGGTGGTGTTCGTCCTCCTCGCGGCAGTGCTGATGGCGCTGTACTTCCGCACGTGGAAGATGTCCCTCTCTGCCATCGCGGGCATGGCGGTGACAATGTTCATCACCGCAGGCGTTTACGCCCTCAGCGACTTCGAGGTCACTCCGTCGGCAATCATCGGGTTCCTCACCGTGCTCAGCTACTCCCTCTATGACACGGTGGTGGTCTTCGACAAGATCCGCGAGAACACCGCCGACCTGGACGCGTCCACCCGCCGCACGTTCGCCGAGGAGGTCAACCTCGCCGTAAACCAGACGCTCGTCAGGTCAATCAACACCATGATGGTGGCAATCCTCCCCGTGGGAGCGATTCTGTTCATCGGTGCCGGGCTGCTGGGGGCAGGTACGCTGCGCGACCTTTCGCTGGCACTGTTTGTCGGGATCCTGATCGGCACGGCGGCCACCATCTTCGTGGCGGCCCCGATGTACGCCTGGCTGCGCCAGAACGAGCCCGACCTCGTGAGGCAGGCGAAGCGGGTTGAGCACCGGCGTGCCGGTGCCGGCACAGGGTCCGGCTCCTCAGCCGTGGAAACAGCCACCGCATAGCCCCACACTCACGGGCCGGCCGGCGTCAGGAGACTGACGCCGGCCGGCCCGTCCGTGTTTAAGGCGCTGGTTATAATTCTCACCGCGGCGGGGAATAGACTGAAGTAATTAAAACGGTGGTGAGGGGTACTTCATTGGAAGAGCGTTCGGCGTCAGCGCCAGCGGCACAGGGTGACAAGGGTGCTGCCAACGGTACGCAGGCCGGGGTGGCCTCGTCCGCGCGCCCCGGCCCGCTGGTTCCGGTCGACAACTCCGGGTCCCGGCCCACCTTTCCCGGCCGCAGGGAGCGCACCCGGTCCAGGCTCGCCCGGCTGACAGGGCGCAGCACGGCGACGTACTCACCCATCCTTGAACCCCTGCTGAGGACCGTCCGGGCCAACAACCCCAAAGAGGACTTCGACCTCATCCAGCGGGCCTTCGACGTTGCCGAACAGAGCCACCGCGGGCAGAAGCGCAAGAGCGGCGATCCGTACATCACGCATCCCGTGGCCGTGGCCACCATCCTCGCTGAACTTGGGCTGAGCGGAACCACCCTGGCCGCGGCCCTGCTGCACGACACTGTGGAGGACACGCCCTACACACTCGCCGACTTGAAACGGGATTTCGGCCCCGAAGTGGCAATGCTCGTAGACGGCGTGACGAAGCTGGACAAGGTCAGCTTCGGTGAGGCTGCACAGTCCGAGACTGTCCGCAAAATGGTTGTGGCCATGGCCAAGGACATCCGTGTCCTGATGATCAAACTGGCGGACCGGCTGCACAACGCCCGGACCTGGCGGTTTGTTTCCGCTGAGTCGTCCGCCCGGAAGGCACGGGAGACGCTGGAGATCTTTGCCCCCTTGGCGCACAGGCTGGGCATGAACACCATCAAGTGGGAGCTGGAGGATCTCTCCTTCGCCGCGCTCTACCCGAAAGTCTACGAAGAGATCGTCCGGATGGTGGGGGACAGGACTCCCGAGCGGGAGAAGAGCCTGAGCGTCATCCGCGACCAGATCACCGAAGACCTCCGTACGGCCAAGATCAAGGCCACCATCACCGGCCGTCCCAAGCACTACTACTCCATCTACCAGAAGATGATCGTCCGCGATAAGGATTTCGACGACATCAACGACCTCATGGGTGTCCGTGTCCTGGTGGACTCCGTCCGTGACTGCTACGCCGCCCTCGGTACCATGCACTCACGCTGGAACCCGCTGCCCGGCAGGTTCAAGGACTACATCGCGATGCCCAAGTTCAATATGTACCAGTCGCTGCACACCACGGTGATCGGGCCCGGCGGCAAGCCCGTGGAAATCCAGATCCGCACCCATGAGATGCACCGCCGCGCCGAGTACGGCGTGGCTGCGCACTGGAAGTACAAGGACCAGCCCAACCGCACGGCGGTTGGCCCCGGAAGCCCCCGCGACGGCGACATGGGCTGGCTGCGGTCCCTGGTGGACTGGCAGCAGGAAACCTCGGATCCGGGTGAGTTCCTGGACTCCCTCCGGTTCGAGATCAACGCGCGGGAAGTTTTCGTCTTCACCCCCAAGGGCGAGGTCATGGCGCTGCCCGCGGGTTCCACTCCCGTGGACTTCGCGTACGCAGTCCACACCGAGGTCGGCCACCGGACCATCGGTGCCCGGGTCAACGGGAAACTGGTTCCGCTCAACAGCGAACTCAACCACGGCGACTGGGTGGAGATCTTCACTTCCAAGGCCGAAGGCGCCGGGCCCAGCCAGGACTGGCAGCACTTCGTCAAGAGCGCCCGGGCACGGAACAAGATCCGCCAGTGGTTCAGCAAGGAACGCCGGGAAGAGGCGATTGACCGCGGCAAGGAACTTCTCACCCGTGCAATGCGGAAGCAGAACCTCCCGCTGCAGCGGCTGATGACCCACGAGGCCCTGGCCGCCGTGGCAGAAGATTTCAAGTACGTTGACATATCGGGACTCTACGCCGGAGTGGGCGACGGGCATACGTCCGCCCAGTCGGTTATGGAAAAGCTGGTCGAAAGCCTCGGGGGCAACGAGAGCGCGGACGACGACATCGCCGAAGTCAGCATCCCCACCCAGGTCACCAAAGCCCGTTTCTCCGATTCCGGCGTGGTGGTCCGGGGCGTCGGCGACGTCTGGGTCAAGCTGGCCCGCTGCTGCACGCCCGTGCCCCCGGACCCCATCCTCGGTTTCGTGACCAGGGGCTCGGGCGTTTCCGTGCACAGGACGGACTGCACCAACATCTCGGACCTCAAGGACCAGCCGGACCGCATCGTGGACGTGGAGTGGGCGCCAACGCAGTCCAGCGTCTTCCTGGTTGAAATCCAGGTGGAAGCGCTGGACCGCAAGTCGCTGCTCTCCGACGTCACCCGCGTCCTGTCCGAGAACCATGTGAACATCCTGGCAGCCAGCGTGCACACCTCCACGGACCGGGTGGCGATCTCAAAGTTTGCCTTCGAAATGGGTGACCCCAAGTACCTGAGCCACGTTCTCAGCGCTGTCCGCAGGATCGACGGCGTGTTCGACGTTTACCGGACCACCGGCAACAAGCGCCGGAGCTAGCGCGGCGAGATTTTCCAGGGCGGCCTTCTTGTGGGGCACGCGGGGCGTTGCCTCTATGGCCAGGACGAGCAGGCGCAGGCGCACGTCCTTTTCCGGGCGCGCCAGCAGACCCTCCAATGCGGGGATGGCCCTGCCCGCGTCTACGTGCAGGGCAATGTCCAGGGCGGTACGCAGCGGGCTGGAGACCATCAGACCGCCCAGGCTGACAACGTCGAACGGGCCAAGCTTCACCTCGTGCAGGGTGCAGCCCCGGGTGTTCCTGAGGCTTGAAACCCTTCGTTTGGCGTCCACCAGCAGCGCAAGCCTGTCCGGCTCTGCCGCGCAGCCGTAGATCCAGGCTGCTGTCATGCGGCCGGCAACCACCCTCTGCCTGACCGACGGCGGTACAACGCCCGCCGCCGCCCGTGCACGCAGCTGCGGGGAGGCGGCGACTCCGGGCAGTGTATACCCGCGGTGGTGAAGCCTGTCCAGGAGTCCGTCCGCGGCGAGGGCCTGCAGTTCAGGCATGGCGAAGGGCATCTCCGGAACATACAACTCCGGGAAACGTTGTGGTGCCGCCTCTGCTGCGGCCGGGTGGTCAGTGCCCGGAGGAGCCGATGGAATCGCCATTTGTCCATCCTGCCGCGCAGGCCCTTAACAGGGACAGGCCCGGTCCGGTTATGTGGATAACCGGGCCGGGCCTGTCCCAGACGCCGGCCTGCGGGGCAGGCGGACGAGCCAGAGCGTGGTGGCTTAAGAGAGTTCGCTGGCCGAGCGCTGGATCTGGTCGAGCCAGGCCTGGCGTGCCTCAAGGGCTTCCTGGGCAGCCTTGATCTTGCGCTGGTCACCGGTTTTCTCCGCCTTGGCAAGATCGTCCTGGAGGCTTGCGATTGCGGATTCCAGCTGGGACAGGGCACTGTTGGTGCGCGCCTTCCGCTCCGGGTTGGAGCGCTGCCACTGCTCTTCCTCAGCGTTCCGGACTGCATCCTCAACCTTGCGCAGCCCGGCTTCGATGCGGCCCATGTCGCCGCGCGGGACCTTGCCTGCTTCTTCCCACCGGTCACGGACGGACTGCAGCGCCTTCTTGGCCGCGGCCAGGTCCTTGACCGGAAGGATGGCGTTGGCCTCCAGCAGGAGGGCCTCCTTGACGGTGAGGTTGGCAGCGTATTCCTGGTCAATCTCTTCGTTGGCGGCCTGGCGGTTCGTGAAGAACACATCCTGTGCCGCGCGGAATCGAGCCCAGAGTGCGTCGTCGTCCTTGCGGCTGGCACGCGGTGATGCCTTCCACTGGTCCATCAGCCTGCGGTACTCGCCGGCGGCAAAACCCCAGTCGGTGGAGGTGGACAGTGCTTCAGCCTCGGCGATCAGCTTTTCCTTGGCGGACTTGGCCGCGGAGTTGTTGCTGTCCAGCTGGGAGAAGTAAGCGCGGCGGTGGCGGTCGAAGACGGTGCGCGCTGCCCGGAACCTCTTCCACAGGGCGTCCTCGTTGCTGCGGCCAAGGCGCACGCCGCTCTTCTGCGCTGTTTTCCAGCTCTCGAAGAGTTCGTTCATGCGGGCGCTGGAGGTCTTCCACTGTGTCTGTGCGGGGTCCTGGCCGGAGATTTCCTCGGCTTCGGCAACAATTGCCTCGCGGGCTGCCAGTTCGGACGCGCGGACGGCGTCGTGCTCGGCCTTCTCGGCCTTCTCCAGCTCGCCGATCTGTTCAGCAAGCTTGTCCAGCCGCGCCTCGGCTGCCCGCAGGTCGCCCACCATGTTCCGCTCCGCAAGCTGCTCGCGCAGGTGGGTGACGGTTTTCTGCATATCCGTGCTGGGGGCCTTGGAGCTGACGCGCTGTTCGAGAAGCACAATCTGTGCCACAACGTCGTCATACTTGCGCGCAAAGTAGGCGAGGGCTTCGTCGTCGCTCACGCCCGGGTACTGCCCTACGGCGTGCTCGCTGCCGTCAATGGTGAGGAAAACATGCCCGTCGCCTTCAACCCGGCCCCACTTTGAGGCTTCGGCCAGGGAGGTGGCGGGAGCTGCCGGAACAGCCGCTGCCGCCGGAGCGGCAGCTGCAGGCTTTGGGCGGGAAGCGAACGCGGCCGGGGACGGAGCTGCTGACCGGGGGGAAGGAGCCGGTGCTGGTGCAGTTGCCGGTGCGGGGGCAGGTGCGGAAGCGTCATCAGCGGGTGTGTCGTCCGCGGGAGCGGAAGGATCTGCCGCGCTTGCGGCAGGTTCTTCTGCGGCTGCCCCGGTTTCAGGAGCTTCCACTGCTGATGTGCCGGTTGCCTCAGTTCCTGCGCCGTCAGCCGCGGGGGCCGCCGCTTCGGTCAGGTCTGTTGCTGTTTCGTCGGATTTCTGACTGTCTGTCACCGCTAAAAGTCTTTCGCTTGGAGGGAAATACTCACGTACTGCACCGCGGCCGTGCCGGCCGGGCTTCCTACTTCAGAGAAAACGAGTCTATCGTGACTGGTTCAACGGGCGCGCCGTCCGTGTCGCTGCTGCCCGGCGTGATTCCGGCAGCAGCCAGGTTGGCCACCACGTCCAGCCCCGATGTCACCTTCCCAACCACGGTGTAGCCGCCGGCGCTGTCCGCCGGGATGACCGTGTCTTTGTAGACAATGAAAAACTGGGTGCCGTTGCCGTACGCGTTGTTTCCCGTACGGGCCACTGCGATGGTGCCGGCCGGATAGGTGCCGTCCTCAGGCGTGTTCTCCAACGGACCCCAGGTGTAGTCAGGGTCTCCCTGGCCGTCGCCGGTGGGGGAGCCGCACTGCAGGACGCCGAAGGTGTCCCCGGTGGTCAGGCGGTGGCAGGTCTTGCCGCCGAAATAGCCCTCGTCGCTGAGCGACTTGAAGACCGCGGTTGCCTGCGGAGCGTCCGTCCCGTTCAGCTCTACGCCCAGCGGGCTGCCGTTCAGGACGAGTTCACCGGTGAAAGTCTGGCCGGCAGCGGTGTCCGCGGCGGGGATGTTGGGGCCGTTGGTTGCCTGCGCGGACGGACTCGCGGACGGCTGGGCCGGCGCGGACGGGGACGGGCTGCTCAGTCCAGCCTCTGCGGCAGCGTACTCGTCCTCGGAGGGATTGCCGGCAAAGGCAGTGAGTTGGAGTACAACGGCGAGGACAACGGCGGCAGCCCCGGCGCCGGCGGCGATGAGATTGTCGCGCTTGCGCCGGCCTTCCTGGTCCCGCCGCATGGCCCGCTTGGCTTCCATCTGCTGAATGCGCCGTTTGGCTTCGCGGGCACTGCGTGAACTGGCCGCCAAGGGTCCTCCTCATAGTCGGGCTGCTGCACGGCATGGCCGTAGGCCGCCTGCGCAGGTGTTTGGCCGCCGGGCCTGCCGGTCCGCCGCATTAGAGATGCCGGCGGAAGACGACATAAACTGACTGCCGCACATAGTTTATGCATGACTGGCTGGACTGCCGCCGTCGAACGCCCGTTTCGGGCCGATTGCCGCGCACGTCCCTGCCGCCGTTCACCAAGAGGAGAAACTCCACCATGGCACGCACCGCCTCCCTGTCCGGATTCCCCGAGTGGCTTCCCGAGGAGCGGCTGGTGGAGCTTCATGTGTTGGATACGCTGCGCCGGGTGTTCGAGCTGCACGGATTCTCCTCCATCGAAACGCGGGCCGTGGAAACTGTCGGCCAGCTGCTGCGCAAAGGGGAAATCGACAAGGAGGTGTACGGGCTCAGCCGCCTCCAGGAGGACGAGGGCGAGGCGAAGGGCAAAGCCGACCCGCACGCCCTGGCCCTGCACTTCGACCTGACTGTTCCCTTTGCCCGTTACGTCGTCGAAAACGCCGGCTACCTCGCGTTCCCCTTCCGGCGATACCAGATCCAGAAGGTGTGGCGCGGCGAACGCCCGCAGGAAGGCCGGGCCCGCGAATTCACCCAGGCTGACATCGACGTGGTGGGCGACGGCGAGCTGCCCTTCCGCTACGACGTCGAGATCGCGCTGGTGATCGCCGAGGCGCTCAGCGCCCTCCCCATTCCGGACTTCCGCCTCCGCATCAACAACAGGAAGCTCGCCGAGGGCTTCTACCGCGGCATTGGCCTGGATGACACGGCCGGCGTGCTGCGGAGCATCGACAAACTCGAAAAGATCGGCCCCGCGAAAGTAGCGGAACTGTTGAAGTCTGAACTGTGCGCCACCGACGACCAGGCACAGAAAGCCCTGCAGCTGGCCGGAATCCGCACCGAGGACTCTTCGTTCGTGGCCCAGGTCCGGGCGTTGGGTGTCACTAATGATCTGCTGGACGAGGGCCTCAGCGAGCTTGAACAGGTCATTGACGCGGCCGTCCAGCGTGCCCCGGGCAAGGTGGTGGCTGACCTCAGCATTGCCCGCGGCCTGGACTACTACACCGGCACAGTGGTGGAAACCGTCCTGGTCGGCCACGAACAGCTGGGTTCCATCTGCTCCGGCGGCCGGTATGACGCGCTGGCGTCGAAAGGAAACCGGAAGTTCCCGGGCGTGGGACTTTCGATCGGCGTCACCCGGCTGGTGTCCCGCATCCTGAGCCAGGACCTGGCCAGGGCCTCACGGTCGGTTCCCACTGCCGTGCTTGTGGCCCTGACGCACGATGACAGCTGGGACGCTGCGCAGGACGTTGCCGCCCAGCTGCGCAGCCGCGGCATTCCCACCGAAGTGGCAGCGAAGGCGGAAAAGTTCGGCAAGCAGATCAAGTTCGCTGACCGGCGCGGCATCCCGTTTGTCTGGTTCACCGACGACGACGGTACGCACCAGGTCAAGGACATCCGGACCGGGGAGCAGGTAGTCGCAGCCCCGGAGACCTGGACGCCGCCGGCCGAAGATCTGGCAGTGCAGGTGTCCACGGCGGCGGAGCCGGCTGCAGCAGCCGTTTAGCTGCGGCTCGCGGTCGGGCGGCGCTAGTGCCGCAGCCGCAGGACCAGCCACCGCCCGGCCACGCCGGCTGCCAGCACCGCCACCATCGTCAGGACCGACGCCGGCGGCAGGGTGAAGGCCAGCAGCAGGCAGGCTGCGAAGCCGGCGGCGTTCAGCCACTTGGGTGCGTACCCTGGATGCGCCGCCAGGGTGTACGCAGAAGCGTTGGCCACGGCGTAGTAGATCAACACGCCAAAGCTGGAGAAGCCCACGACTGTCATAACGTCCGTGGTGAGCAGAAGCAGGATGACGACGGCGGCCACCGCCAGTTCGGCCACATACGGCACGGTGTGTTTTCCCCCCACCTTCGCCAGGGGCGCCGGCAGGTCGCGTTCCCGTGCCATGGCCAGCGTAGTGCGGCCAACACCCGTGATCAGTGCCAGCAGGGCACCCAGGCAGGCAGCGGCGGCGCCTACCTGCACCAGTAGTGCACCTCCCTGGAACTGCGACTCCAGCACCGCATCGAGCAGCGGCGTCCGTGTGGCGGCGATCTGTCCGCCGGGCAGGTGGTTCAACAGGAGCAGCGCGAGGGTCAGGTAGATCGCGAACGCAGCGGCCAGGGCTGCGAGGATTGCGCGCGGGATGGCCCGGGCAGGATCCTTGACCTCCTCGCCCAATGTGGCGATCCGGGCGTAGCCCGCGAAGGCGAAGAACATCAGCCCGGCCGCCGGCAGCACCCCGCCCAGGGAAGGGCCACCCGCGGTCCCGCCCGCGCCGGGGCCGGGATGGGGCCCCACGGCTGCGGCCACAGCCACGAAGGCGAGGGTGGCCAAAACGATGCACAGCAGGATTCGCGTGAGCAGGGCCGTGCGGGTGATGCCCAGCAGGTTGACGCCGGTGAGCACAACTACGGCCGCCACGGCCGCCGGCACCGCGTAGCCGGGCCAGGCATAGCTGCCGAACGTCAGCGCCATCGCGGCGCAGGATGCAGTCTTCCCCGTGACGAAGCCCCAGCCGGCAAGGAATCCCGGCCACTCGCCAAGCTGTTTGCGGCCGTAGACGTACGTCCCGCCGCTGGTGGGGTACTTTGCGGCGAGGGCGGCCGACGCCACCGCGTTGCAGTAGGCAACCGCTCCCGCGATGACCACCGACAACGCCAGCAGCTGGCCAGCCAGCGCGGCCGCCGGTGCGAAGACAACGAACACCCCGGCGCCCAGCATTGAGCCGAGTCCGATGGCTGTGGCGTCAAACGTGCCGAGCCTGCGTTGAAGTTGCGGGTGTGCGCTCATGCGGTGGCAGTCCCTTTGTAGCGGGTAAACTCGTACGGGATTGTTCCCGTAACGATCCTATTTAACTTCCCGATCGACTTCCCGCCGTAACCCCGCAGAAAGGCGTGCTGTGCTGCGCACACATGACCTCGGATCCCTTCGTTCCGAGCACATTGGACAAACCGTAACCCTGGCCGGCTGGGTGGGCCGCCGCCGTGATCACGGTGGTGTGGCCTTCGTGGACCTGCGTGATGCTTCCGGTGTGGCACAGGTGGTGGTCCGCGAGGAAGAAGTCTTCCACGGGCTGCGCAACGAGTATGTCCTGCAGATCATCGGCACCGTTTCCAAGCGGCCCGAGGGCAACGAGAACCCCGCCCTGGCCACCGGCGAGATCGAGGTCATGGCCGAAAAGGTCACCATCCTCAACACGTCCGACCCCCTCCCGTTCCAGATCGACGAGCACGTCGAGGTGGGCGAGGAAGCACGCCTGAAGCACCGCTACCTGGACCTCCGCCGTCCCGGCCCCGCCCGCAACCTGCGCCTGCGCTCGGAAGCCAACCGCGTGGCCCGTGAACTGCTGCACCAGGACGGCTTCGTTGAGGTAGAGACCCCCACCCTGACGCGGTCAACACCCGAGGGCGCCCGCGACTTCGTTGTGCCGGCACGCCTGGCGCCGGGCTCCTGGTACGCGCTGCCGCAGTCACCCCAGCTGTTCAAGCAGCTCCTTCAGGTGGGCGGCTTCGAGAAGTACTACCAGATTGCCCGCTGCTACCGCGATGAGGATTTCCGCGCTGACCGCCAGCCGGAGTTCACCCAGCTGGACATCGAAGCGAGCTTCGTTGAGCAGGACGACATCATCGCACTGGGCGAGAACATCGTGAAGGCACTCTGGAAGCTCATCGACGTCGAAATTCCGACGCCGATCCAGCGCATCACCTACCACGACGCCATGGCACGCTTCGGCTCGGACAAGCCGGACCTCCGTTTCGGCGTGGAGCTGACGGAGCTGACTGAATTCTTCAAGGACACCAACTTCGGTGTGTTCAAGGCCCCCTACGTCGGTGCCGTGGTGATGCCGGGCGGCGCCTCGCAGCCGCGCCGGACCCTGGATGGCTGGCAGGAGTTCGCCAAGCAGCGCGGGCACAAGGGACTGGCCTACGTCCTCTTCAGGGAAGACGGCGAACTGGCCGGTCCCGTGGCCAAGAACCTCACCGAGGCGGAACGTGCAGGCCTGGCGGATGCCGTGGGGGCCAAGCCGGGCGACTGCATCTTCTTCGCCGCCGGAGACAAGTCCTCCGCGCGCGCACTGCTGGGTGCTGCCCGTGTTGAGATTGGCCACCGCACCGGCCTGATCAACCCGGATGACTGGGCCTTCTGCTGGGTGGTGGACGCACCGATGTTCGAGCCGGCCGCCGCAGCTGTGGCTTCCGGCGACGTGGCTGTCGGCGCCGGCCAGTGGACCGCAGTGCACCACGCGTTCACGTCCCCCAAGCCCGAGTACATGGACAGCTTCGACACGGACCCAGAATCAGCGCTGGCCTACGCCTACGACATCGTTTGCAACGGCAACGAAATCGGCGGCGGCTCCATCCGTATCCACCAGGGCGATGTCCAGGAACGGGTCTTCGAGGTCATGGGCCTCTCCCACCAGGACGCGCAGGAGAAGTTCGGCTTCCTGCTTGAAGGCTTCAAATTCGGTGCGCCACCGCACGGCGGCATCGCCTTCGGCTGGGACCGCGTGGTGGCGCTGCTGTCCGGCGTGGATTCGATCCGCGATGTTATCGCCTTCCCCAAGACCGGCAACGGCTACGACCCCCTGACCGCGGCCCCGGCTCCCATTACGCCGCAGCAGCGCAAGGAAGCCGGTGTTGACTTCAAGCCTGAGGCCAAAAAGCCGGAAGAGGGCAAGTAGGCAGTATCCGTTTGACCTGAAGGCCCTCCTGCACAGGGGGGCCTTCACGTCTGTCCGCCAAGAAGGAGTCCCCGTGACGCTCAACCGTGCGAGCCAACCCGCCCGCGCCTACGAAGCGCTCATGGATGCCGCCTGGCCCGCCCCCGATCGCCACGACCTGGGGGAGTGGGTCCTCCGGGCTGCGGACGGCGTCACGCAGCGGGCCAACTCGGTGTGGCCGCGGGACCCCGCGTTCAAGCCGCAGGAGGCTTTGCTGGAGGCGGCGCGGTGGTACCGGATGAGGCGTCTTCCGCTGATCTTCCAGGTTGCGGACACGGCCGCCAACTCCGGGCTGAATGACCTCCTGGACGCCCAGGGCTTCACGCGGCAGTCCGAAACGCTGATCATGGTCCGGCCTGCCGGGCCCCAAGGTGGACATCCGGCGGCCGCCGGGGTGGAGATCCTTGATGAGCCCAACGAGGAGTGGCTGCACCTTTGGTGGAGCGTGGACGGCC
>NZ_JBJURL010000086.1:0-17142 GCF_046097905.1 Pseudarthrobacter sp. NKDBFgelt
CATTCCTCCTTAGCTCAATTGGCAGAGCATTCGACTGTTAATCGAAGGGTTGCTGGTTCAAGTCCAGCAGGAGGAGCGCACAATCCCCGTTCCGGTCTCCGGAACGGGGATTTTTTATGCCCGCAACTGCCCGTTCCACCCCGGATTAGCGCCGATTTCACTTTGGTCGGAAACCTTTGCTAGTGTCATACCTGCTTCATTCCTCCTTAGCTCAATTGGCAGAGCATTCGACTGTTAATCGAAGGGTTGCTGGTTCAAGTCCAGCAGGAGGAGCAACACAGAAAATCCCCGTTCCTCCTTTGTGAGGCACGGGGATTTTTGTTTCTCAGACGAAGTCCATCTCCACCTGCAGGAAGCGCTCCGCCTCCGCAATGGCGGCCAGGAACGCCTCTTTTTCGGTGGGTGACGTCCGGGGCTGGCGGGGGTTCCACTCGTGGGGAGCCGAATGGATTCGCACCACTCCGGTGTCCGGCGGCGCGTAGAAGATACCGAAGCGCTGTACCGGCCATTCGGGGGAGGCCTCAGGGGCTACCAGCAGCGCGGCATTGAAAGCGGGGTTGTACCACTGCGCGATGGGCCTCCGCCGGTCATCAGTAAACAGTCCCGCCGCATACAGCGCTGCTGACTGTTCGCCCGCCTGGGCACACAGCCGTTCCCACCACAGTGGCAGTATCCGGTGATCGCACCGTTGCCATGTGGCCGGAAGCGGCGGTTGTTCCTGCCAGGTGGGCACAAACACTATTTTATCGCGGGCGCCCTGCGGGTGGCAGGTACTCCACGCCCGCCACGCGTTTTGCTTCCGCCCCTGCGGTGCGGCGTCAGGGTCGGTTCCAGGGCCCCGGGTTGACGCGGTACAGCAGTGCCGACCCTGCAACCATGCCCAGGACAATGCCCATGGCAGGGTTGCCCAGGGCCCGGCCGGCGAAGTAGCCCGCGACGGCGCCAATCACCGCTCCGAGGAAAAGTCCCCGGCGGTTCCGGTGCGGCCTGCGCTTTGGCGTGTTCTTCACGGCGTCAGTGGATCGACGGAACGGTACGTGGCCGGACCACCAGCCACAGGGCTGCCATGGCCAGCAGGATGCATGCTCCCTGCACCGCGCCCATGGGGGCGGCGCTGGTGATGCCCAGCCAGCCAACCACCGGTGAGATGAGGCCCGCCATCATGAACGTCGAGAACCCGAGCAGGGAGGCCGCAGTGCCGGCCTGGCCCGGATGGCCGGCCAGGGCGAGCACCTGCACGCAGGGGAACATGAACCCCGTCCCCAGGATGTAGAACCACAGGGGAACCAGCACGCCCCACAAGCCGAAGCCCAGCTGGTCGAACACCACGATCAGCGTGGCCATCACGAACATCCAGGCAGTGGCGGCAGCGATGATCCACTGCGGCGGAACCCGGCGGATGAGGCGTGCGCTGGTTTGGATGCCGGCAACAATACCCAGGGAGTTGATGCCGAACAGCAGGCCGTACTCCTGCGGGGAGAAGCCGAAAACGTCCTGGAACAGGAAAGGGGAGGCCGACAGGTACGTGAAGAGGCCGCCAAAGTTCAGCCCGGCCACCAGCAGCAAACCGACAAACACCCTGTCGCTGAAAAGGACCCGGTAGCGTTGGCGGGCCGTCATGCCGCTCTGTCGGCGTTTTTCAGGCGGCAGGGTCTCACGGACCAGGAACAGGGCGGAGGTGATCACCAGCGTCCCGTAGGCGGCAAGGAACACGAAGATCCCGGGCCATTCCATCACCAGGAGCAGCTGTGAACCGATCACGGGCGCCAGGATGGGTGCCAGCCCGTTCACCAGCGCCATGCGGGAAAACATCTTCACCATGGCGTATCCGGAAAACAGGTCCCGGACCATGGCCATGGCCACAACGCCGCCGCCGGCAGCCCCCACGCCCATCAGCACGCGGAAAATGCCCAGGGTGGTGATGTCAGTGGACAGGGCGGCGCCCACGGAAGCTGCAATGTGGACGGCCGTCGCCAGGATAAGCGGGGTGCGGCGGCCGAACCTGTCGCTGAAGGGGCCCACCACCAGCTGGCCGATGGCGAATCCAACGGTGGTGCCGGCCAGGGTCAGCTGGACCTGGGCCTCGGTCACGCCAAGGCTCGCCTCCAGGGCCGGGAACGCCGGAAGGTAAAGGTCGATCGTGAACGGACCCAACGCCGTCAGGGCGCCGAGCAGCAGGATGTACAAAAGTTTCCGGCGGCGGCTCAACAGGTCGCCCGGATTGCTGGGAATGGTCACGGAGATCAATCCTAGGCCCGGCGCTGCCTAATTTTGCAGCGTTGTAGGCCACGCCGCCCGGCAAGCCCCGAAGTTCGCCCTGAACCTGAATGATAGTTTTGGTGCGGGGACTGTGCAGCTGCACTTTCCTGCAGCACACGGAAGCCGATTCGACCCATAACCAGTAAGGCGGAACCGATGAGCGGACGTCACAGCGGGCGTACCAGCCAGGGATTGCGCATCACTGCGCTGCCCAGGACGCTTAAACTCCTTTTCCGGTTGGCGCCGCGCCAGCTCAACGACGAAATCGCCTTCGCGAAGATTGAGCTTAAGCGCAAGGGAATCCAGGTTGGAGTCGCCGCTGCCTTCTTCGCCGTCGCTCTCGTTTTCCTCCTCTTCCTTGTGGTCGGCCTCATCGTGGCAGCCATCATGGGACTGGCAACCATCATGCCGGCCTGGCTGGCCGCCCTCCTGGTGTCCGCGGCCTTCCTGCTGATCGCGCTGATCGGCGGCCTGATCGGTGCCCGGAAGTTCAAAAAGGCCATGCCGCTCATGCTGGAAGAGACCATCCGCGGCATCAGACACGATATCGGCGTGGTCAAAGAAGGCTCCGCCTTCAACCCGGCTGTCCTTGACCCGCAGAGTCCCGAAGCCAAGGCGGCGAAGGCCGCAAAGGATGAAGCGGCTGCCAAGGCCAAGGCCGAGAAGGCAGCCAAGGCCGCTGAACACGAGAAGGAATTCCCGCACGCCTCCGAACCGGAGCTGGTGCGCCGGCTCAGCCAGCGCCGCCACCACCTCACCGAAGTGCGCGACGAACTCGGAACCGAACTGGATGTCAAGCCCCAGGGCAGGTACCTGCTGGCAACCGCCCAGGACAAACTGCGCGAAGGCCAGGCCCTGGCCGGCCACGGCAGGGATATTGCCGGCCGGAAATTCGCAGCGTTGTCCGGATCCGCGGACCTGGAGCAGCGCTGGAAGCCGCTGGCAGCGTTTATCGCCGCGGGAACCGTCTTCCTGGTCCTGGTGCGCAAGCTCCTCCGGACGTACTAGCACCGGCACCGGGCAGGCTCTTCGGCAGCCCCCGGAAGTTCAGGGAACGGCAATATCGCTCGCAGGGGGCAGCAGGAAGGAAGGGGGACGGGGTGAAGTTCATTGGTGCCGGCTCCCGTCCCGGACGCCCCCAGGTGGACCACGATATCGTGTTCACCATCCCCAACCTGCTGACCGTGGTGCGCTTCATGGGGGTGCCGCTCTTCATCTGGCTTGTCCTGGCCCAGAAGGAATACGGTGCCGCCGTTGTGGTCCTTGCCGTCATGGCCAGCACCGACTGGGTTGACGGGTACATCGCCCGCCGCTTTGACCAAACCTCGAAACTTGGCAGGGTCCTGGACCCGATTGCGGATCGGCTGGCGCTGATAGCGGTCGCTGTCACGCTGGTGATTGCCGGCGTCGTCCATTGGCTCTACCTGGCCGCCCTGGTGGTTCCGGACGCTGTCCTGCTGACCATGACGCTGTTTTTCTTCCGTGGCCACCCTGACCTTCCCGTGAGCGTGGTTGGCAAGGTGCGCACCGGCCTGCTGCTGCTGGGGACCCCCATGCTGGTCCTCTCACGGCTGGACACAGGGTTCTCCGCCGGGTTGTTCGTCGCCGCGTGGATAGTCCTGGGCCTGGGGTTGGTCGGCCACTGGATCGCTGCCTACAACTACTTCTGGGCCATCCTGCGAAAGGGCAGAATGCAGGCACAGCACGACGACGGGACCGCCTGATGGTATGGCTGGCAGTCGGGCTTGCGCTGCTTGGCGCGTTCTGCCTGGCCCTTGGTGCGCAGCGCCAGGGAAGCGCCGTCAAAGCCGACACGGGCGGCCTGGCCCTGAGTTCCAACGGCTTCCTGCGCCTGCTTCGAAATCCCCGCTGGGTGTTCGGCCTCCTGCTCCTGTGTGCCGGCATGGCCATGAACGCCGTGGCACTCGTGTCCGCACCGCTCACTGTGGTCCAGCCCATAGGCGCGATCGCCCTGGTGATCACCACCATCATCAATGCCAAGGACCAGAACCTCACCATCAACAGGGCAACGGTGGTGGCCATCGCGGCCTGCGTGACGGGCTCTGCGCTTTTCGTCCTCCTGGCGGTCAACGTCACGCAGGAAAACCACGACGTAACCGTCGCCGACGAGGTCACCATCGTGCTGCTGCTGGCCCTCGCCGTGGGTCTCTTCGGCACCCTGGCCGTGATGTTCAGGCACCGGATCAACGCCTTCGTCTATATCCTTGGCGCCGGGGTCCTCTTCGGGTTCGTTGCCGTCCTGACCCGGATCATCGGCAAGCACCTGCTCGATCCGAACGGGCTGTTCCTGCTGAATGTGCAGTGGTATTCGGTGGTGGCACTCATCGCCGCGGGCGGGCTGGGGTCGTGGTTTGTCCAGAGCGCCTACTCGTCGGGTCCGCCGGACCTGGTGATCGCAGGCCTGACCGTCATTGATCCCCTGGTGGGTATAGCCATCGGCATTGTGATCCTCGGCGAACTGCGGCCGGATGTCCACGCCGTGATGGCCATTGCCATGGGAACCGCTGCCTCCCTTGCTATCGTTGGGGTGATCGCCCTTTCCAGGCACCATCCTGAGGTCACGAAGCGCAAGAAGGACGCGCGGAAGGCCGTGGGCCGGGCGAGCCGCTAGCCACTGACCACCAGATCCCGCCGTTATTTACGCAAGCAAGATCCACCACGAGGCCAGGCGCCACCGCGCCGGCGGCCAACCGTGCTGCCAGTACATGCTGTGCGCACCGTGACCATCAGGAGCTCTCCACGTGACCACGCCCGCAGACCAGCGTCCCCTGACCATCCTGATCGCTGCAGACACCTATCCGCCCCACATCAACGGAGCAGCACAGTTCGGCTACCGCCTGGCCAAGGGAATGACCGGCCGCGGGCACAACGTCCATGTACTGGCCTGCCGCGCGGACAACGGAAAGAGCTTCACGGAGTTTCGGCGCGAAGGGACAGTCCACAGGCTCCGCTCCCACGGCGTCCCCACACACGAGTACTTCCGGATTTGCCTTCCCTGGGAAATCAAGAAGGAGATCAGCCTCCTCTTCGACCGGGTGAAACCCGACGTGGTGCACATCCAGAGCCACTACATGATCGGCGAGCACGTCCTTTATGAGGCCGTGAAACGCGGCGTCCGGATCGTTGCCACCAACCACTTCATGCCGGAGAACCTCAACCCGTTCCTGCCGTTTCCCCAGTGGTTCAAGGACATTATCGGCCGGATCTCCTGGAAGGACATGGGCAAGGTCATGGGCAAGGCGGACGTGGTCACCACGCCCACCCCGCTCGCCGCCAAGGCCATGCACCAGCACGCCTTCCTGCGCAAGGTGCTGCCGCTGTCCAACGGCATTGACTCCGCAGCCTACGAACTCCAGCCCGGCGAGCAGATCGAACCCCACCCGCACCCCACCGTGGTGTTTGCCGGGCGGCTGGCCGAGGAGAAGCACGTGGATGTGCTCATCGAAGCCGTCAGCAAGACTCCGCCGGAACTCAACGTCCACCTGGAAATTGTCGGCGGCGGCGAGGTGCGCTCCTCCCTGGAGGAGCTGGTCCGCCGGCTGCGCATGACGGACCGGGTAAAGTTCCTGGGCCTCGCCAGTGACGAGGAACTGCGCCGGGCCTACATCCAGGCCGACCTGTTCTGCATGCCGGGAACGGCGGAGCTGCAGTCCCTGGTCACGCTCGAGGCGATGTCCGCCTCCACTCCTGTAGTGCTGGCGGATGCCATGGCCCTGCCGCACCTGGTGCGCGACGGCGAAAACGGCTACCTGTTCACGCCGAACGACAGCGACGACCTCGCCAAGAAGATCACCATGGTCCTGGAGCTCCCTGCCGACCAGCGTGCCGCTATGGGACAGGCCAGCCGGCAGATGGTGGAGCCCCACAGCATCGATGGCACGCTGCAGACCTTCGAGGACCTGTACCGCGGAGCGCGCTTCGAGGACAAGGTGGTCTGAACGCTTTCCCGGGTTTGCTAGAGTAATTTTGCCCTGCCACCGCGTACCGATCGCGGGAGGTTCCGGGCATGAGGGGCTATAGCTCAGCTGGTTAGAGCGCGGGACTCATAATCCTAAGGTCCTCGGTTCAAGTCCGAGTAGCCCTACCCCAACGCGGAAACCGCGGCCGGCATGCATGCCGGCCGCGGTTTTCTTTCTTAAGCCTTCGATCTGCGGTATGTTACTGAGCAGTAACTTACCGTGCTCCTTCCTGGCGAGCTCCGGTCACCGCTGATCATTGTGAGGTAACCATGTCCACCACCGCTGCCGACCTCAACGACCTTCCCTATGCCGATGGCGACTTCTACGCCTTCGAACAGCTGCTGAGCGACAAGGAGCGGGACCGGCTGGCGGAGGTCAGGGAGTTCCTGGCCCGCGAAGTGCGGCCCATCGCCGTGGACTGCTGGAACCGGGGGGAGTTCCCGATGGACCTTATCCCGAAGCTTGCCGGCATCGACCTGGTCAGCCCCGTCCACCGGCAGGGCCACTCCAACTTGTTCGCCGGCCTGGTCCACGCCGAAGTGACACGCGCCGACACCTCCATTTCCACCTTCATGGGAGTCCATGACGGGCTGTTCACGGGCTCCATCGAAGCGCTGGCTTCGCAGGAGCAAAAGGATGCCTGGCTCCCGGACATCTACAGCATGAAGAAGATCGGGGCTTTTGGCCTCACTGAGCCGCTTGGCGGTTCGGACGTCGCGGGCGGAACCCGCACCACGGCGCGCAGGGAAGGGGACTCCTGGATCCTCAATGGAGAAAAGCGCTGGATTGGAAATGCAACCTTCTCCGACTGGGTGGTGGTCTACGCCCGCGACCTCGCCGATGACAAGGTCAAGGGGTTTCTGGTGGACACGTCACTCGACGGCTTCAGCGCCAGCAAAATCGAGAACAAGATTGCGCTCCGCACCGTCCAGAACGCCGACATCAGCCTGAAGAACGTGGTGGTGCCGGACTTCTACAAGCTTGCCAACGCCAACAGCTTCCGCGACGTCAACAAGGTCCTGAAGGTCACCCGGCTCGGTGTGGCCTGGCAGGCCGTCGGCCAGCAGTTGGCCGCGTTCGACGTGGCCCGGCGCTATGCCGTGGAGCGCCACCAGTTCGGCCGGCCGCTGGCATCCTTCCAGCTGGTGCAAAGCCAGCTGGTCCAGATCCTGGGCAATGCCGTCAGCTCCATGGGCATGATGGTCCGGCTCTCCCAGCTGGAGGACGCCGGCGAGGCCAAGGATGAGCAGTCCGCCCTTGCCAAGGCTTTCACCACCGCGCGGATGCGTGAGAGTGTGGCGATCGGCAGGAGCCTCCTGGGCGGCAACGGCATTGTGACGGACTTTGAGATGGCCAAAATCTTTGCGGACGCAGAAGCCATCTATTCCTACGAAGGAACGCACGAGATCAACACGCTGGTGACCGGCAGGGCCATCACCGGGATCTCAGCCATCGTCTAGGGTCCATGGCAGGCCACGTCCGGCCTTCTGTTCCCTAGGAGTCCAGGGGCAGCAGGACCGATGGCCTCAGGTCCATCACGAACTGCAGCGGATCCACGTAGTCTTCCCCGCGCCGGACGCCCCAGTGGACACAGGGCACGGTAGGGCAGTGCCCGGGAAGCGCCGTGCCGATAACCTGGCCCTCCGCCACTGGGGTCCCGGCGGCAAGGGTGCTGTCAACGGGCTCGAAGCTGCTCCGCAGCCCATCCCCGTGGTCGATGGTGATCACCGGCCGGTCCACCACCATGCCCATAAAGCTGACGGTACCCGCCGCCGGGGAGGTGACCGGAGCGCCGTCGGCCGTTGCTCCCAAATCAACGCCCCGGTGGCCGCTGAGCCAGGGCTTGGGCGGGGGATCGAAATGCCGCAGCACCTGCGGGCGCGGGGCAAGCGGCCATTGCCACGAAGGCACGGCTACCGCCGGGGAGCTGGCGGCAGCAGGGTAATGCCCCGCCTGCTGCACGGAATAAACCGGCCCGAACGCCAGGGGCTCGCCGGCCGGGGCCAGCGAGGCGGGCAGCAGGAGAAGGGCCGCGAGCTGCCGTGATGGTTTCATGCCACCAGATTGCTCTTGCTCCAAAGGCGCCGGAAGTGCCCACTTCGGCTATGTGGACAAGCCCCGTGCCGGCGTCGCTACTGTCCTCGTCAGTGTCCTCCTGCTGAAGGTGCCTGTAGTACACTTGGTGGAGCAGTTTGCTGCGCCCTCAATGCTTTCGGTCCGGCGGATATCCCAGTGGTCTTTCCAACGGTATATGCCCGTGTCCGGAATGCGTCGGCACATCTCATTCAGGAGTGTGGGGGAGCAGCTGCTGACTACGCGCATCCAGCCCTCCTGCAAGCGACGCTCCGGCCTCGCCGACGGGGGATCAGGCCTCCTGCGGTCAGGACCATCGTCCTGATGGGAAGCATGGTGGATGCCAGGAGCACGGCCCAGCCTGGGCCACGCTAATAAACCGTCAACTATTGGCAGGGTAAGAGAGCCATGGGCTCTCTCATGAATGACCTGCCGGAAGGAGCGCCGGCATGCCCGTCGTAACCATGCGCCAGCTGCTTGACAGCGGCGTCCACTTTGGACACCAGACCCGCCGTTGGAACCCGAAGATGAAGCGCTTCATCTTCACCGAGCGCAACGGCATCTACATCATTGACCTGCAGCAGTCGCTGTCCTACATCGACCGTGCCTACGAGTTCGTGAAGGCCACCGTTGCACACGGCGGCACCGTTCTCTTCGTCGGCACCAAGAAGCAGGCCCAGGAAGCGATCGCCGAGCAGGCCACCCGCGTTGGCCAGCCGTACGTCAACCAGCGTTGGCTTGGCGGTATGCTGACCAACTTCCAGACTGTCTCCAAGCGCATCCAGCGCATGAAGGAACTGGAAGAGATCGACTTCGACGACGTCGCCGGTTCCGCTTACACCAAGAAGGAACTGCTGCTCCTTCGCCGTGAACTCACCAAGCTGGAAACCAACCTCGGTGGTATCCGCAACCTGACCAAGGCACCGTCCGTGCTCTGGATCGTGGACACCAAGAAGGAACACCTCGCCGTTGACGAGGCCAAGAAGCTGAACATCCCCGTTGTGGCCATCCTGGACACCAACTGCGATCCTGACGAAGTCGACTTCCCGATCCCGGGCAACGACGACGCCATCCGCTCCGTGAACCTCCTCACCCGCGTTGTTGCCGACGCCGTTGCCGAGGGCCTCATCGCACGCAACAACCGCGGCACCGGTGCTGCCGAAGCTCCGGAAGAGCCCCTGGCTGAATGGGAGCGCGAGCTCCTCGAAGGCAGCAAGGCTGAAGAGGGTGCCGCTCCGGCCGCTGAAGAAGCTGCTGCTCCGGCTGCCGAGGAAGCCCCGGCCGCTGCCGAGAAAGCCCCGGCCGCTGCCGAGGCTCCCGCCGAAGACGCCAAGTAACACAAGTACATCCGGATTTTCCGGCGCTGCCTGCAGCGCCGGAGCTGCTGACAGGATGGCGGCCCACCCGTGGGCTGCCGTCCTGTCAGTCCGTACACCACCACACATTTCTAGACAGAGGGGTTCACATGGCGAACTACACTGCCGCGGACATCAAGGCCCTGCGCGAGCGCACCGGCGCCGGCATGATGGACGTCAAGAAGGCTCTTGACGAGGCCAACGGTGACGCCGAGAAGGCCATCGAAATCATCCGCATCAAGGGCCTCAAGGGCGCTACCAAGCGTGAAGGCCGCTCCACCGCTGAAGGCCTGGTGGCCGCCAAGGTCAGCAACGGCGTCGGCGTCATGATCGAGGTCAACTGCGAGACCGACTTCGTGGCCAAGGCCGACAAGTTCATCCAGCTGGCCGACAAGGTCCTGGCCGTCGCCGTCGAGTCCGGCGCTGCCGACCTCGAGACCCTGCTCGCCACCGATGTTGACGGCAAGCCCCTCTCCGAGGTCGTCGTCGAAGAAGGCGCTGTCCTGGGCGAGAAGGTTGTTGTCCGCCGCATCTCCCGCATCGAGGGCGCAACGGTTGACGCTTACCTGCACAAAACCTCCAAGGACCTCCCGGCCCAGGTTGGCGTGCTGTTCGCTGTTGACGGTGAAGGCGAAGCCGCTGCAACTGCAGCACACGACGTCGCAGTCCACATCGCTGCCATGGCTCCGAACTACCTGACCCGCGAGGACGTCCCGTCCGACCTGGTCGAGTCCGAGCGCCGCATCGCCGAAGAGACCGCCAAGGCTGAGGGCAAGCCCGAGGCCGCGCTCACCAAGATCGTGGAAGGCCGCGTTACCGGCTTCTACAAGGGTGAGGTCCTGGTTGACCAGGCATTCGCGAAGGACGCCAAGAAGTCCGTGGCGCAGGTCCTCACGGAGGCCGGTGTCAAGGGAACCGCGTTCACGCGTTTCCGCGTCGGCTCCTAGCCGAAACTGCAAGGGGGTGGCCACTTCGGTGGCCGCCCCTTTTGCATGCGCGGGGGAGGCCTCCGTATGGGGCAGGCCGGAATAAGACCTTTGGCCGCGCAGCAGGATAACCTTTTTAGAGTCCACCAACGGGAAGGCATCATGGAAGCCGTCAACACTGTAATCCAGCCAGAGAAAAGCCGACGCCGGGTCCTCTTGAAGCTTTCAGGTGAAGTCTTCGGCGGCGGAAAGCTGGGCGTTGACCCCGAGACCGTCCGCGACGTCGCCAAGCAGATCGCTGCAGCCGTTCCCCAGGTGGAGGTGGCCATCGTCGTCGGCGGCGGCAACTTCTTCCGCGGTGCGGAGCTCTCCCAGAGCGGCATGGACCGTTCCCGCGCGGACTACATGGGCATGCTCGGCACCGTGATGAACTGCCTGGCCCTGCAGGACTTCCTGGAGCAGGCCGGCGTCGAAACCCGGGTCCAAAGCGCCATCACCATGGGCCAGGTCGCCGAGGCCTACATCCCCCGCCGTGCCATCCGCCACATGGAAAAGGGCCGCGTAGTCATCTTCGGTGCCGGCGCGGGCCTGCCGTACTTCTCCACCGACACCGTCGCCGCCCAGCGGGCCCTCGAGGTCCACGCCGACGTTGTCCTGATGGCCAAGAGCGGCGTGGACGCCGTCTACACCGCCGACCCCAAGAAGGACCCCACCGCCGAGCGGCTGGAAACCCTCAGCTACGACGACGCCCTCCGCCGCGACATCCGCGTCATGGACCAGACCGCCATGACCATGTGCAAGGACAACGACCTTTCCATGGTGGTCTTTGGCATGGAAGGCGAAGGCAACGTCACCAGGGCCATCCTCGGCGAAAAGCTGGGCACGCTGGTCACCACCTAGCTACAGCTAGGATGATTTCAGGACTGTTCCGTTCCTGCCCCTGCGGGCGGGGACGGGCCGGCATCAAAGAACCACGTTTGTGCATGGACCCGGCGCCCCGGACTGCACCAGAATCTGAGGAGAGACCGTGATCGAAGAAACCTTGCTCGAAGCCGAAGAAAAGATGGACAAGGCCGTAGAGGTAGCCAAGGAAGACTTCGCTTCCGTCCGCACCGGGCGTGCCAACCCGGGCCTGTACAACAAGGTCCTGGTGGAGTACTACGGGTCACCCACTCCGCTGCAGCAGCTCGCCTCGTTCGCCATCCCGGACGCCCGCACCATCCTCATCACGCCGTTCGACAAGACGGCGCTGCGGGATATCGAACGTGCGCTCAGTGATTCCGAGGTCGGCGCCAACCCGTCCAACGACGGCAACGTCATCCGGATCACCATCCCGGAACTGACGAAGGAACGCCGCAAGGAATACGTCAAGATCGTCAAGACCAAGGGCGAGGACGCCAAGGTCTCCATCCGCAACATCCGCCGCAAGGCCAAGGAAACCCTGGACCGCCTGGTCAAGGACGGCGAAGCCGGCGAAGACGAGGGCACCCGGGCCGAGAAGGAACTGGACAGCCTGACCAAGGCGCATGTGGACGGCATCGATGAGCTGCTCAAGCGCAAGGAAGCAGAGCTGCTCGAAGTCTGATGGGCCAGGCAGATCAGGCCCCGGCATCCAGGGCGCGCATACGGGGGAAGCAGCCCAGGAGCAACCCGACGCCGAAGGCAGGGAGGAACCTCCCCGCCGCCGTGGTGGTGGGCCTGGCAATGCTCTTCGCCGTATTGGGCGGACTGCTGTTGCTCCCGCTTGCCTTCGTAGCAGTCACCACCACCTTCGCCATTTTCGGCGTGTGGGAAATCTACCGCGCCCTGGAGGCCAACGGCACCAGGATGCCCATCATCCCGGTCATGACGGGTACTGTCGCCATGCCGTTTGCCGCCTACCTCGGAGGCATTGAGAGCCTCCTGTTCGCGATGCTGCTGAGCTCAGTGGCCGTTCTCCTGTGGCGGTCCATCGAAAGCGCGGCAGGTTCCGCCAACAGCATCTTCGCTGGCGTCTTCACGCTCGGCTGGGTGCCGTTCTTCATCAGCTTCGCCATCCTGCCGCTGCACGCGGCCGGCGGTGCAACGCCCCTGGGCCTCTGGCCGGGCGGCACGGTTCCCCAAGGCGCGTGGCAGGTGGCCGTGATGCTCCTGCTGGTGGTCTCCAACGACACCTTCGGATACCTGGTGGGTGCGTCCCTGGGCAAGCACCCCATGGCGCCCAAGATCAGTCCCAAGAAGTCCTGGGAAGGTTTCGCAGGCTCCATCGGCGGGGCCATCCTCATTGGAATCCTGGCCTGCCTTTATGTGCTGGACCAGCCCTGGTGGGTGGGTGTCGTCCTGGCGGTCGGCCTGGTGGCGGCTTCCACGGCAGGCGACCTGGCTGAATCCATGGTCAAGCGCGAACTGGGCATCAAGGACATGAGCAGCATCCTGCCCGGGCACGGGGGAGTCATGGACAGGCTCGACTCAATCGTGTTCGCGTCCCCGGCCGCGTTCATCCTGTACGGACTGGTGTCCGTCGCCTGACACAAACCCTGCCGGACCTGCAGAGAACCCCCGGCACACATAAGCTGGTGCAGAAGCACCACAGCGGAAGAGCATTGAAGGAAGCATAGTGGCATTGGACATTCATCGGCAGATCCCTGCGTCCTTTGAGCGCGTCCAGCGCGGTGAGTACGGCTACAACGCCAAACAGGTGGACCAGTTCCTGCAGCAGGCGCGCGTATCGCTGGAGAATCCGGAATCAGCACCACAGCCCATCAACAGCGCGGACGTGCGGGCTGTCTCCTTCGATCCCGTCAAAGGCGGATATTCCGCCGCCATCGTGGACGCAGCCCTGGACCGGCTCGAGGATGCCTTCGCACGCCGGGAACGTGATGAGCTGATCGCTGCCAGCGGCGAGGAAGCCTGGCTGCGCGAGATCGGACACCTCTCGAGCATCCTGCGCGGCCGCCTGCACAGGCCCGACGGCGACCGCTTCCGCCGCCCCGCCAAGAAGAAGGCCCGCAGCTACAACACGGCCGACGTCGACCGGCTGTGCCGTGAGCTCATCGCCTACCTTGAGCAGGACAAGCCGCTCAGTGTGGACAGTGTCCGCCGGGCGGTCTTCCGCCCCGCCGCGGGCCGCGACGGGTACGAGGAAGCCCAGGTGGATGCCTTCCTGGACCGGGTCGTCGAGCTCATGGCTGCCATCGACTGATCCTGCCGGCCCCGCCTCAGCGTTCGGTGGCCAGCGGTCGCTCGGGGGTGTGCAGCCGGGTCATCACCTTCGACATGGTTTTGGGGATCCGTTGCGACGTTGCGCGGGACACGATGACCATCACCGCAAAGGCGGCGGGAACCGTCCACGCCGCCGGCTGGGCCAGCCAGCCGGGCGTGCTGGCTGCCCCGGCCAGGGCTCCGGCGATCATTGCCCCGCCGCACAGGACCCCGCCGGTCAGCATCCCGGCGATAGCGCCGGCGTCGGTCAGCCCGCGCCACCAGATGCCCAGCAGCAGCACCGGGCAGACCGTTGAGGCCGTGAATGCGAACACCAGCCCGACGCTCCCGGCGAGGGCGAACGAATCGGTCATGAAGGCAAAGCCCAGCGGCACCACGGCGGAAATGACTGCTGCCAGCCGGAAGCTGCCCACGCCTGCCCCCAGGACGTCCTGGCTGATAACGCCGGCCAGGGAAACCACCAGCCCCGACGTGGTGGACAGGAACGCGGCGAAGGCTCCCGCCACCACCAGGGCTGACAAAAGGTCGCCCGCCGTTCCGCCCACCAGTTCCCCCGGGAGCAGCAGCACCATGGCGTCCGCCTGGCCCGCAGTAGCCAGGCCGGGAGCGAACATACGTCCCACCAGCCCGTACGCGGTGGGGAACAGGTAGAACACGGACAGCAGGCCCAGGACGATCAGCGTGGTGCGGCGGGCGGACTGCCCGTCCGGGTTGGTGTAGAAGCGCACCAGGACGTGCGGCAGGCCCAGGGTTCCGAACAGGAGGGCCACCAGGAGCGAAACGTTCTGGTAGAGGCCGGCAGGGGGCGCGCCGGTGGGGTTGACCGACGGCGGGGCGAGCGGGGCGGTCCCGCTGCCGGCAAGGACAAAAATGATGAACAGGATGGGTACGGCAAGCGCGGTGAGTTTGAGCCAGTACTGGAACGCCTGGACGAACGTGATGGAGCGCATGCCGCCCGCCACCACGGTGAGGCACACAACGATCACCACCGCCACGGATCCCACCCAGGACGGCAGGCCCGTGGTGATGCGGATGGTGAGGGCAGCACCATGGAGCTGGGGCACGATGTACAGCCAGCCCACCAGCACCACCACCAGGCTGGTCACTTTGCGGACCGGCAGGGAGTCAAGCCTGGCCTCGGTGAAGTCCGGGATGGTGTAGGCCCCGGACCTCCGCAGCGGTGCGGCCACAAAGAGCAGCAGCATCAGGTACCCCGCGGTGTAGCCCACCGGAAACCACAGCGCATCCGTGCCGGACAGCAGGATCAGGCCGGCAACACCCAGGAAGCTGGCGGCGGAAAGGTACTCGCCGCCGATGGCCGAGGCGTTCCACCACGGCCGGACCGTCCGGGAAGCAACATAGAAGTCACCCGTGGTCCGTGAAATCCGCAGGCCGTAGAAGCCGATGACCGCTGTGGCCACGGACACCCCAACCAGGGCAGCTATCGCCACTCCGGGGTTCACGGTGCCCTCACTGGTCCTCGGCCAGGTCCCGGTAGCGCGCCTCGTTGCGCGCCGCCGTCCGGATGTACAGCCACGCGCTGAGCCCGATGACCGGATAGATGCCGGCTCCCAGCAGCAGCCAGGCGAACGGAATGCCGGCCACCCGGGTTTCCGCCAGGCCGGGGACGGCCGCGAGCAGCAGGGGGAAGGCGCAAAGGATCAGCAGGAACCCGGCGGCCACCACCAGGGCCAGCCGCAGCTGGGATCTGATCAGGGACCTGACGAACACCTGGCCCACTTCCGAGTCCTGCGCGGCCTCCCTCGTCTCCTTGGCCGGACGCGCCGCTGTACGTGGAGCCGTCACCCGCACCCTGGTCATGTATTGGGCCTGATCCGGGTGGCCTCAAGCTTTTCCCGGACCGTGGGCAGGTGCCGCCTGCTGATGGGAAGGCTCGCACCCGCCACGGTGACGCTGGGACCGTCCGCGGCGAGCTTCATCGAGGTCACGTGCTTGAGGGCCACCAGGTAGGACCGGTGCGTCCGGATGAACCCCGCATCCGCCCACTGCTGTTCGAGGTCCGCAAGCGGAACCCTGATCAGGTAGCTGGCTTCGGCGGTGTGGAGCCGCGCGTAGTCCCCCTGTGCCTGGACGTACGTCACGTCGTCGCGCCTGATCATTTTGGTGGTCCCGCCCAGGTCCACCGTGATCATCTCCGGGGCGGCGCCGCCGTCGCGCAGTTCACTGATGCGGCCCACGCAGCGTGACAGGCGTTCCACCCGCACGGGCTTGAGCAGGTAGTCCACTGCCGCGAGTTCGAAGGCGTCCAGTGCGTGGTCCTCGTCCGCCGTCACGAACACGACGGCGGGCGGGCGGCTGCTCCCGGCGATGGCACGGGCAATGTCCAGGCCGGACACCGCCGGCATGTGGATGTCCAGGAAGACGGCATCAACAGGGGCGGAAGCGAGCGCTTTGAGCGCATCGCTGCCGGAGGTGGCCCGGAGGATTTTGCCCACGCGCTCGTCCTTGCCCAGCAGGAAGGCCAGTTCCTCTACGGCGGGCAGCTCATCATCAACGACGAGGACGTTAATCATGCTCCTAGGGTAGCTTTCCGGAGCCGTGACACCGTGCCGGCACCCGCGTGCAGGGCCCCGCCAGGGTCACGCATCGTGCCCGGGCTGGGACTTGGGGACCCGCATGGTGATCAGGGTTCCTTCGCCGGGCGCGGTCTCGATGACCAGCCCGTGGTCGTTGCCGTAGACCTGGCGGAGGCGGGCATCGACGTTGCGCAGGCCCACATGTTCGCCGTCCGTGTGCCCGGCCAGCATGGACTGCAGCTGCTCCGGATCCATGCCCACGCCGTCGTCCTCGATGGTCACCTCCGCGAACGCGCCGGCGTCGTTGGCGGTGATGCTGATGTGTCCCGGCCCCTCCTTGGCCTCGAGCCCGTGCCGGACCGCGTTCTCCACCAGCGGCTGCAGGCTGAGGAACGGGATAACGGTGCTGAGCACTTCCGGCGCCACCCGCAGGCTGACCTGCACCCGTTCACCGAACCGGGCGCGTTCCAGCAGCAGGTACCGGTCGATGCAGCGGAGTTCCTCAGCCAGCGTGGTGAAGTCCCCGTGCCGCCGGAACGAGTACCGGGTGAAGTCGGCGAACTCGACCACCAGCTCGCGGGCGCGGGCTGGGTCCGTGTTGATGAAGGATGCGATGGCATTGAGCGAGTTGTAGATGAAATGCGGGCTGATCTGCGCGCGCAGGGCCCGCACCTCGGCCTCCATCAGCTGGGTGCGGGAGGCGTCCAGCTCCGCGAGTTCCACCTGCACGGCCACCCAGTCCGCCACTTCGCTGGTGGCCCTGACCAGCCCCGCGCCGGCGGAGGGAGCGAAGGCGGCGACGGCGCCCACC
>NZ_JBJURL010000087.1:0-16074 GCF_046097905.1 Pseudarthrobacter sp. NKDBFgelt
ATTTGGGACAATCGGAGGGTGACGGGACAGGACCAGGACCCTTGGGAAGAGTTCGACCAACTGGGCCCGGCCGCGCCAGGAGGACGACGCCTGGGGGAGGAGCGCTGCGGGGACGCGTGCGTCGATGGCGGAGTGCGGGACCGGGGCGGTGAGGATGGCCAGGTCCGGCAGGTCCGCGCCCAGGTCTGCGCCCCAGTGGACCACCTCGGCCTCTCCGCTGTCGAAGCTGATCACCAGGCTGGTCCCGGCGGAACGGAGGTGGAGGGGGTCCATAGGGGAAATCTCTTTCGTCGTTGTGCTGTGCGTCTGGAGGAGCTGGAGCGTCGTGTTCGCTGAAGCCAAGGAAGTGGGGGGAAGGAGGCTGGATGCCGCGCCGCGAGGAGGGGGCGGCGGCATCCAGCCCAGTGACTGCGACCACAAACGCAGCCACTATTAGGGGCCAGGGCCTACTTGAAGAGGGCGTTGACCTGTTCGTTGGCCTGGGTCAGGGAGCTGGCGGGTGCCTTGCCGGAGACGACCGCGTCCATGGCCGGCTCCATGATGCCCTTGACCTTGGCGGTGTTGTCCGTGATGGGGTACAGGAAGGTGGTCTTGTTCTTGACGTGCTCGGTGAACGCGGTGACGTCAACACCCTTGGCCTGGAAGGCTTCGGCAGCCTTGTCCGATGACGCCTTGAGCGCGGGGAACACCACGGCCTGGGAGGCTACGACGTCCTGGCAGCCGGCCGAGGCGAGGTACTCAACCCACTTGAGGGCGGCGTCCTTCTTCTCGGTTCCGGCCCAGATGGAATCCGCCAGGCCGTTGAACATGGACGCACGCTCGCCCTCGGGGCCCACCGGGGTGGGGGCGATGCCCACTTCGATGCCCTTGTAGCCTGTGTACTGGCCGATCATCCAGGAGCCGTGCGCGTTGATGGCGGACTTGCCGGCAGCAAAGGTGTCAGCCATGCTCGCGCCAACGGTGGTTTCGAGCTTGGGCATGTAGCCCTTGTCCGCCAGCCCGGCGAACCACTCCATGCTTTCCTGGAACTGGGGATCGTCGTAGTTGTACTTGGTGCCCCACGGGTTCTTGTCCGTGTGGGACCAGCCGGTGGTGTTGGTGAGGTAGCTCCATTCGGTCTGGCCGGAGGAGTCGCCGCCGCCGTTCAGGCCCAGGCCGTAGACGTCCACGTTGTTCTTGTCGAAGCCTGGCTCGTCGCCGCGCTTGCCGTTCTTGTCCACGGTCAGGTGGGCGATGACCTTCTCGTAGCTGCCGCCGTCCTCGGGGTTCCAGGAGAGGTCCTTCATCTGGTCATCGGTGATGCCGGCGGCGCTGAGCATTGCCTTGTTGTAGAACAGGCCGATGGTGTCCCAGTCCTTGGGCAGGCCGTAGCGCTTGCCGTCCTGGCCCACCCACAGGTCCGCGAGGCCCTCGTTGTAGGCGGAGAGATCGATGTTGTCCTTTTCGACGGCCTCGTCGATGGCCAGGAGCTGCTTGTTCTCAGCCAGTTCGCCGTAGCGTCCCAGGTGGTTGGTGAAGACGTCCGGCGCGGTGCCGCCAACAAAGCCGTTGGTGAGGGTGCTCCAGTAGTCGTCCCAGCCGCGCTGGGTGATCTTGACCGTGATGTCCGGGTTGGCCTTTGAGAAGTCGTCGGCGCACTGCTGGTAGGCGGGGAGCTGGTTGGCGTCCCACAGCCAGTAGCTGATTTCGCCAGTGGCGCTTTCTTCGGATGAGGCGGATCCGCTGCAGGCAGAGAGGGAGAGTGCCATAGCTGCGGCGACGGCAACGGCGCCGAGGGATTTCTTCATGGTTCTACTTTCCGTTCGGGTGGAGTTCGCTGGGATGCGATGGGTGGGGTGTGCTTATTTGATGCCGGAGAAGCCAATGGAGTTGACGATCTTCTTGCCGAAGGCGGCGAAGAGGATCAGCACCGGGAGGGCCGAAATGAGGGTTGCGGCCATCAGCCCGGACCAGTCCGGTGCCCCCTGCGGGGACTGGGACTTGAAGACGCCGAGGCCCACCTGCAGGACGCGGACATCGTCCTGCGACGCCACCAGCAGTGGCCAGAAGTACTCGTTCCACTGGCCGATGAAGGTGAGGAGCGCCAGCGTGGCGATGGGGGCTGCGGCGTTGGGGAGCACGATCTGGAAGAAGATCCTCAGGTGCTTGGCGCCGTCGAGCATGGCCGCCTCCTCCACTTCGCGGGACATGTTCAGGAAGAACTGCCGGAGGAAGAAGATGGCGAAGGGGGTCATGAACACGTACGGCAGGACCAGGCCGAGCATGGTGTTGAGCAGGTCCAGGTTCTTGATGAGCAGGAAGTTCGGCAGGGCGGTGAAGATCGGCGGGACCAGCATGGTGCCGAGGAACAGGCTGAAGACGGCGTTGCGGCCCTTCCAGCGCAGCCGGGAGAACGCGTAGGCGGCCATGGCGCTGAAAAAGACGGCGCCGGCGGTGGTGATCGAGGAGAAGATGATCGAGTTGCGCAGGTAGAGCCAGAAGTCGATGGCGGCACCGGATCCGCCTTCGGCGACGGCCTCCGCCGGGGACTGAAGCCCGAAGACCCGTTTGAAGGCGCCCAGGGTGAATTCGGCCGGCAGCAGGCTGGTGGCGTTCGAGGCCAGCGCGTTGTTGGTGGACAGTGCAGTGCGCAGGACCCACAGGAAGGGGAGGACGGAGACTGCGATGGCCAGGATGAGGAGTGCCCAGGCGCCGGCGCGGCGGGCGTTGAAAGGACGACGGCGGCGGGTTGCGGCCGGCAGCGGTGCGCGGCTTGCGGTGGTGCTCATGCGGGACTCCTTAGTCCAGGTCCGACTCGTTGCCCTTGAGGAACTTCATCTGGATGAAGGCCACCAGGGCGAGGATGAGGAAGAGAATGACGGCGATGGCGGATCCGTAGCCGAAGTCCGACTCGGTGAAGGCCCGCTGGTAGATGTAGTACTGGATGACGCGGGTGGCGTTGACCGGGCCGCCCGCAGTGGTCACGGCCACGGTGTCGAAGACCTGGAACGAGCCGATGACGGTCACCACGAGGACCAGGACAAGGACCGGGCGCAGCAGGGGAATGGTGATTTTCCGGAAGGTCTGGAATGCTGACGCGCCGTCCAGTTTGGCCACTTCGTAGACGTGGCTGGGGATGGCCTGGAGGCCGGCGAAGATCAGCAGGGCCGTGTAGCCCATGTGGCGCCAGGTGTTGATCAGCGCCTGGGTGGGAATGGCCCACGCCTCGCTGCCGAAGAAGGCGACGCGGGGCAGCCCGCTCCACTCGATGAACTGGTTCACCACGCCGATTTGGTAGTCCAGCATCCAGAACCACAGCAGTGCGGCGATGACGTTGGACATCAGGTACGGCAGGAGCAGGGTGCCCCGGATGATGGTGGACTTGGCCACGTTGTGCATCAGGAGGGCAAGGCCAAGGGCCAGGGCCGTCTGGAGGAGGATGTTGAGGAACACGTACTGCCCGGTGACGGCCAGCGAGTTCCAGAACAGCGGGTCCGCGGCGATGGCCACGTAGTTGTCCATGCCGACCCATTCCGGGTCACCGAGGATGTTGTATTCGGTGAAGCTGAGGTAGATGCCCCGGACGGTGGGCAGGACGTAGAAAACAACGAATCCGATCATCGCCGGTGCGATGAACAGCAGGGCGATCTTGAGGTCCCCGAGGCGGCGGTGGCTTCCCTGCGGCTTCGGGGAGGCCGAAGCCGCGGAAGCGGACCTGGAGTGTTTGGCAAGGGTGGTCATCTTCGACCCTTTCCTGACTGTGATGGGGGTAACAACTGCCCTGTAATCTACACGAGTAGATTTGGAAGGGCAAGAGGTTACTTTTGCTCTGTAATCCGGTCGGTTTGTCCATTCGCTGGCCTGTTGACTCGAGTAGATGCGGGTGGAACACTGGAGTTCCTGGAGGACAGCGCTTGCCCGGCGACCCCCAACCAGCCCCCCACGGAAGGCAAACAATGACGTTTTCACTCGGCGTAGTAGGAGCAGGCCAGTTCGGCAGCCAGTTCGCCCACCTGTTCAATCTCCACCCCGGCGTCAGCGCTGTGTATGTGGCCGACGAGCTTCCGGAACGGGCGGCAGAGGCCGTGGCCCGGTACGGCCTGGCGGGCGTGAAGGAGAGCTTCGACGCGCTCCTGGCCTCCGACGTGGATGCCGTGGCCATCTTCACGCAGCGCTGGACGCATGGTCCCCTGGTGGAGCAGGCCCTGCGTGCCGGCAAGCACGTCTACTCGGCCGTCCCCATGGCGGTCTCGGAAGAAGAGATCGCAGCAATCATCCAGGCCGTCCGTGACACCGGACTGGTGTACATGATGGGTGAGACCAGCTACTACAACCCGGCCACTGTTTATGCCCGCAAGCAGCTCGCTGACGGGAAGTTCGGCCGCATCTTCTACGCCGAAGGCGACTACGTCCATGACATGGACCTGGGCTTCTACGAGGCCTACCAGTACAGCGGAGGGGAGCGGTGGAAGGAAACCGCCAGCTACCCGCCCATGCTGTACCCCACCCATGCCGTGGGCGGTGTGCTGGGTGCCGTCCCCGCCCATGCTGTGAGCGTCAGCTGCGTGGGCGTCAGGGATAACCGCAACGACGGCGTCTTTGACAAGGATGTCAGCATGTTCGGGAACGACTTCTCCAACGCCACCGCCCTCTTCGAGCTGAACGACGGCGGCGTGATGCGCACCAACGAGATGCGCCGGGTGGGCTACCCTTCACACATCCGCGAGTCCAGGTTCCGGTTCTTCGGAACGGAGGCCAGCTTCGAGCAGCTCGCCAAGGTGTCCGTCTGGCAGGACAAGCAGAACGTCCACGACATCTCCGAGCAGATGGAAACCCGGCCCAGCATCCCCCTCGACGACCCGTCCCTTGCGAACGTTGCGCCAGAGCTGAGGGACGCCTTTGTCTCCGGCCTGGCTCCGGTCCATGATCCCGGGAGGCTCCCGGAGGAGTTCCTGGGCGCGCCCAACGGGCACGAAGGCAGCCATCATTTCCTGGTGGACGATTTCGTGACGGCGGTCAACAACGGCACCCTGCCCCCGGTGAACGCCTGGCTTGCCGCCCGCTTTACGCTCCCGGGAATCGTGGCGCACCAGTCCGCCCTGCAAAACGGCGAGCGGCTTCCCATCCGTGACTTTGGCGATGCACCGGGTACCGGTACATAACATGGACAGCATGACTACTCCGGCAGTGCAGGCTTCGCGGGGCCCGGTGACGCGCAAGGACGTGGCGAGATACGCCGGCGTCAGCACCGCCGTCGTCAGTTACGTTGTCAACGGCGGGCCCAAGAAGGTGGCGCCCGCCACCGAAGCCAAGGTGCAGGATGCCATCCGCGTCCTGGGCTACCGCCCCAATGCTGCGGCGCGGGCACTCAAGCTGGGCTCCAGCGAGACGCTGGGGCTCGTGGTCCCGGATATCTCCAACCCGTTCTTCGCCCTGTTCTCCCACGCCGTTGAGGACGCCGCCGCCGCCCTGGGATACGCGCTGGTGCTGGGCAACTCTGACGGAAACCTTGCCAAGGAACGGCGCAACATCCGCAACCTCGCCGCCAGGCAGGTGGATGGCGTGCTCCTGGCCAGTGTCCTTTTCGAACCCGACCTGGAAGTCCTGGAAACGGCCGAGATCCCCTCGGTCCTGCTCAACCAGGAACGGGACGCCCCCGGTTTCAACAGCATCGGCGTGGACCTCGCAGCCGGAGCCCGGATCGCCGTGGAACACCTGGTCGGGCACGGCCACACCAACATCGGCCTCGCCATGGGCACCAACGTCTCCGGCGCCACTGACGGCCGTGAAGTCGGCTGGCGGGAGGCCCTGCAGGAGGCAGGCCTGCCCGAGGGGCCGATCGTGTACAGCGCCTTCACCCGTCCCGGCGGCTACACCGCCGGGCAGCGCCTCCTGGCGTCCGTCAACCGGCCCACGGCCATCTTTGCCACCTCGGACATGCAGGCCATCGGGCTGCTCCGCGCGGTCCATGAAGCCGGGCTGTCCGTCCCCGGCCAGATGGCCGTGGCGTCCTTTGACGGTTCTGCCGAGTCTGAATACTCCTGGCCTCCGCTGACCACGGTGGAGCAGCCCGTGGCCGCGATGGCGGAGGCGGCGGTGGCCGCACTGGTGGGGGCCAGCCGCGGCGAGAAGCCCCGGCACCGGATCTTCCCCACCACCCTGCACGTCCGACAGTCCTGCGGCTGCCCCTAGGAGGGGCTCCTACACGGCCGCGAGCCGCAGCCTGCCCACCTGTTCCTGGAGGACGCGCTGCGCCTCGGCCCCCAGCCCGGAATCGCTGATGACCTCGTCCACCTCGTCCAGCGACGCAATGGAACTGATGCCCAGCAGGCCCCACTTCGTATGGTCGGCGAGGACCACAGTCTTGCGCGCCGCGGCCACAAAGGCCCGGTCCGTTTCCGCTTCGAGCAGGTTGGGAGTGGTGAAGCCGGCGTCGGCATCCATCCCGTGGACGCCCAGGAACAGCATGTCCAGGTGCAGCTGCTTCAGGGCTCCGGTGGCGATGGGGCCCACCAGGGCGTCAGAGGGCGTGCGCTCGCCGCCAATGAGGATCACCGTGGAGGCGTACCGGGCAGAACCGGCCGACGCCGCGTGGTGGAACAGGTCTGCGATGCGGACCGAGTTGGTGACCACCGTGATCTGCGGGCCGTTCACCAGCTCCTTGGCCAGCGCCCAGGTGGTGGTTCCGGCGCTGAGACCCACGGCCATTCCCTCCTGCACCAGCGAGGCCGCCTCCACCGCGATGGCGCGTTTCTCCGCCGTCAGCTGCGTCGACTTGAGGTCGAATCCGGGCTCATGGGTGCTCGTGTCGCCAGGGATTTTCGCGCCGCCGTGGATGCGCTCCAGGCGGCCGCCCTCCTCCAGCACCTCGATGTCACGGCGGACCGTCATCAGGGACACACCCAGCTGCTGGGCCAGGTCGGACACCCGGACAACCCGCTCCCGCTGGAGAGCGTCCAAAATGGCCTGGTGGCGGGCGACGGCGAGCATCAGGGCGATCCTTCAGGGCAGGGGGCGGGTCTGCTCCCAGCATACGACGACGGCGGCGCCCGGCTGTGAGCCAGGCGCCGCCGTCGTAAAGTCCCCTTCCGCCTTATTTCCTGAGGGACGCTGCGATCTGCTGCATGATGGTCGGGTCCGAGAGGGTGGTGGCGTCTCCCGGGTCCCGGCCTTCGGCGACGTCCTTGAGCAGGCGGCGCATGATCTTGCCGGAGCGGGTCTTGGGCAGTTCCGGGACCACCAGGATGGCCTTCGGCTTGGCGATGGGGCCGATCTCCTTGCCCACGTGGTTGCGGAGTTCCTGGACGATGGCGTCCCCGGAATCCACCGCGTCGCCGCGGAGGATGACGAACGCGACGACGGCCTGGCCGGTGGTCTCGTCCGCTGCACCCACAACGGCGGCCTCGGCCACGGCGGGGTGGGACACCAGTGCCGATTCGATTTCCGTGGTGGAGAGCCGGTGACCGGAGACGTTCATGACGTCATCCACCCGGCCGAGGAGCCAGATGTCGCCGTCCTCGTCCTTCTTGGCGCCGTCCCCGGCGAAATACATGGTCTCGAACCGGGACCAGTAGGTGTCCTTAAAGCGTTCGGGATCGCCCCAGATGCCGCGGAGCATGGCCGGCCACGGCTCCCGGATCACCAGGAAGCCGCCGTGGCCGTTGGGCACGGATTCGCCCATTTCGTCCACCACGTCCACCGCAATGCCGGGGAGCGGGACCTGGGCGGAGCCGGGCTTGGTGGCGGTAACCCCGGGGAGCGGGGCGATCATCTGGGCGCCGGTCTCGGTCTGCCACCAAGTGTCCACGATGGGGGTCTTGTCCCCGCCGATGACCTTCCGGTACCACATCCAGGCCTCTGGGTTGATGGATTCGCCCACCGAGCCAAGGACCCGGAGGGAGGACAGATCGTACTTGTCCGGGATCTCCCTGCCCCACTTCATGAACGTCCGGATCGCGGTGGGGGCGGTGTAGAGGATGGAAACCTTGTACTTCTCTATGATCTCCCACCAGCGGCCCTGGTGCGGGGAGTCCGGGGTGCCCTCGTACATCACCTGGGTGGCGCCGTTGATGAGCGGCGCGTACGCGACGTAGGAATGGCCGGTGACCCAGCCGACGTCGGCCGTGCACCAGTACACGTCCGTTTCCGGATGCAGGTCGAACACCGCCCTGTGCGTGTAGGCGGTCTGGGTGAGGTACCCGCCGGTGGTGTGCAGGATGCCCTTGGGCTTTCCGGTGGTGCCGGAGGTGTAGAGGATGAACAGCGGGTGCTCGGAATCGTGGCCCACGGCGGTGTGCTCGGTGGATGCCTGCCCGACGGTGTCGTCCCACCAGTGGTCCCGGCCCTCGTGCCAGTCAACGTGCTGGCCGTTGCGCTTAACCACCACGACGTTCTGCACCGTGTGGCCGTTTCCGTCTCCCTTGTGGGCCAACGCTTCATCGACGGCGGGCTTCAGGGCGCTGGGCTTGCCGCGCCGGTACGTGCCGTCCGCGGTGACCACGAGCTTGGCTTCGGCGTCGTCGATCCGCGAGCGGAGCGCCTCGGAGGAGAAGCCGCCGAACACCACGGAATGAACGGCGCCGATCCGGGCGCAGGCCAGGAGGGTGATGACGGCTTCGGGGATCATCGGCAGGTACACGGCTACGCGGTCGCCCTTGGCCACACCCAGGGATTCGAAGGCGTTGGCGGCCTTCTTCACTTCTTCGGTCAGCTGCGCATAGGTGTAGGTGCTCGTGTCCCCGGGTTCGCCCTCGAAGTAGATGGCCACCCGGTCGCCCAGGCCGTTCTCCACGTGACGGTCCAGTGCGTTGTACGCGGCGTTGACCTCCCCGCCGACGAACCATTTGGCGAAGGGCGGGTTGGACCAGTCCAGGGCCTGGTCGAAGTCCTTGTCCCACGTCAGCAGCTCACGGGCCTTCTTCGCCCAGAACGCGGGACGGTCTGCGTTGGCGTCCTCATACTCCGCGGCGGTGACGACGGCGTCAGCAGCGAACTCGGGTGAAGGCGCAAACTTGCGGGTCTCATGAAGCAGGTTTTCAAAGGCATCGCCCTGCCCAGCTCCCTTGGCTGGCCCGGGCTGCCCTGTGCTTGCGGAAGCGTCTACGACGGCGCTTGTAGTGTCCTGGGACATGTGAACCTCATCATTCATCGATCTTTGCTGGGCGGGATGTCCGCTGGCCGGGCTCCGCCGCCTGCACGACGCCGGGCACCGGCTGGTCACGGACATTCCGCAAAGAGCTGTTCCGGAATCAAGACTAATGCTTTGGCTGGCGGTGATGTGTGCGGTGTCACACGGCAGCCCGTGAACGGCATTTATTAAGCGGTGAATGGTTTTCCAGGGCAGCTGGCTGCCGCCCCCGCGGTGCGTGGCCAGCTAGTGATCGGCCTGGCCCTTGACTAGGCTGGGATGGAATTGTGACTTCACTGCGGGCCGTGTTGGCCAGGTACCACAAAGGCCTGGCCACGCGGGAACCGCCGTCAAGACGGCACGATGTGGGGACCACACAGGGCCCGGTGCCGCCACGCTAAGGAGAGCAGAATGAACCAGCAAAGCTTCGGCCAGAAGACCGGCCCCGACACGGCAGGTTCCGGCCACGGTGCCGGAACCGCTGAAGGGCCAGGATCCCAGGCCGCCGTGGGCAAGGCCCCCGCCGCGGGCAAGGCCTCCAACGCCAACGAGGCAGTGCTGGGTCCGTTCACCATCCGGGACCTGACCGTCTTCGGCGGCACGCTGATCCTTTTTGTTGCCTCCCTGCTGCCGATCTTCGGCGCCCGGTACAACCTGTGGAACCTTAACAACCTGTTCTTCCTGGGGCTGGGTATCGTCCTGCCCCTGATCGTCAGCGCGCTCTTTGCAGCCCGCAGGCTGTCCCCGGCCACGAAGATCCGGATCGGCTCCCTGTCCATTGACCAGTTCGCATCAGTGGTTGCGTCCTTTGCGGTGGCCTTCTTCTTTGTCTCCGTGGCGGGCGCCTACGTACCCAGCCTCCTGGTGGGCCTGATCGGCTCCCTGGTCCTCTTCGCGGCGACAGTGCTGGGCCGTTTCCTGCCGTATCTGTCCAGTGATTTCCAGGACCGCGCCGAGGTGCCCGCCCACGTGGTGGCCCGTGAGGCCGCTGTTCCCATCCAGAAACCCCGCGCGCCCAAGAAGCCGAAGGCAGAAACCGCCCCGGGGTCCAAAGACTCCAGGCCCGGCTCGAAGATCCTGTCCGGCGGGGGGCTGTTCGGCGGCGCAGGCGCAGGATCCTCGGCGGTGAAGCCCGGATCAGCTGACGGGCCGGCACCAGCGGGGCACCAGGGTCCGGCGGCGCAGCAAGGGTCACCGCGTCCTGCCGGACAGGCCGGTGCGGCCCACGGCCCTGCCACGGCAGCCGTCCCCACCGCTGCTGCGCCTGTCTCCACCGCTCCCGAGGTATCCGACTGGACTTCCGCAGGCGACCCGGGCCCCGCAACCCAGGCGGCCGACGTCGTACGCCCCTCTTCAACGCCCGCCGCTGAGGAAACCCGGCTGGGGGATGTTCCGGCAACGGCCGGCGCCGGTTCAGCTGCTGCCGCAGCACATCAGGACGCCGCGGCAAACCACGACGGCGGCACGCACCCGGCTGCCCCGTCCGGCCAGGGCACTGCCGCCTCAGGGCAGGGCGCGCGCAGCGGCTGGGAGCCGACGCCTGCCACCGCCGTGCACCAGCAGGTCCGTACCGAGGAGCCCATCGGCGCCACGGTGGATCCCTCAACCCGTCCGGATGAATCGGAAGAACAGCCCATTCACGAGGCGTTCTGGTTTGCCGTCGCGCAGCACCGCACCGCCTATGACCCGCGCACGGGGGCTCCGGCGTTCGTTATCGAGCCCGGCGGCTGGGTCCTGGCGCTTGAGGACCGTGGCCACGAGTTCCTGGTCCAGCACACTGATGGCCGGCTGGGTGTCCTGCGGGACCTCAGCAACATCGAGCGCGGCTGATCTCCATGGGGGAGGCCAGGGCTCCCAGGGCCGGCGGAGCCAAGGTATCCGCCGGCCAGTCAGCCGGCATGCCCGTGGTGTCCTCCGAATCCGTGCTGGCACTGAAAAGACGGGCCCGGCGGATCAACAGGGCCCTGGCGGAGAAATACCCGTACGCCCACGCGGAGCTCGATTTCCGCAACCCGTTCGAACTGCTCGTGGCCACGGTACTTTCGGCCCAGACCACGGACGTCACCGTTAACCAGGTCACCAGGGTGTTGTTCGCCCGCTACCCGGACGCGCGGGCCCTGGCCGAGGCGGATCCCGCGGACCTTGAGACGATCCTCAAGCCCACCGGGTTCTTTCGGGCCAAGTCCAGGAACGTCATTGCCCTGTGCACCCGCCTGGTGGACGAATACAACGGGGCGGTCCCGGGCCGGCTGGAGGACCTGGTCACGCTGCCGGGCGTGGGACGCAAAACGGCCAACGTGGTGCTCGGCAACGGCTTCGGCATCCCCGGCATCTCGGTGGACACCCACTTCGCCCGGCTGGCCAACCGCTTCGGCTGGACGCAGTCTGATGACCCCGTCCAGATCGAGCATGACGTGGCCGAGCTGTTCGACCGCAAGGACTGGACCATGCTGTCCCACCGGGTGATCTTCCACGGGCGGCGGGTATGCCACGCGCGGAAGCCCGCGTGCGGGGCCTGCCCCGTGGCCACCTGGTGCCCCAGTTTCGGGCTGGGCGAAACAGACCCCGCAAAGGCAGCCAAGCTCCTGAAGTACGAGCTCGCGCCCGGCAGCGAGGCGCTGCTGGATCAGTTGCTGGCCGAGACCCACAGGGCCGCCGAAATCCGGATGGCATCCCAGCAGAGGACACCGTGAGCGCGCGCGAGGACCTGCTGCACCTGGCGCACCGGGCGAAATCCGGAACCGCTGCCGCGCCGGATCCCCTCTGGGCAGCCCTGACGGTGGATGCCGAACAGGCCAGGAGGGCGGCGGTGCTGATGCTTTTTGGCGCCCTTGATGACGTCCCGGCTGTCTCGGGCAAGCCCCTGGCACCGGCCGATCTTGACGTCCTCCTGCTGGAGCGCGCCCACACCCTGGGTTCGCACCCGGGGCAGGTGGCGTTCCCGGGCGGCGCCATTGACGCCCGGGAAACGCCGGTTCAGGCAGCTTTGCGCGAGGCCGAAGAGGAAACCGGCCTTGATTCGGGCGGTGTGGAGGTCCTTGGCACCCTGCAGGAGCTGGGGCTCGCCCACAGCAACTTCCTGGTCACCCCGGTGCTGGGCTGGTGGCGCTTGCCGTCACCTGTCCGTGTGGTGGACTATGCCGAGTCGGCCCAGGTGTTCCGGGTCCCCGTCCGTGACCTGCTGGACCCGGACAACCGCGTGATGGCAACCGTCCACCGTGCCGGGCGCAGCTTCGACAGCCCGGCCTTCACGGTGAACGGTGTAGTGGTGTGGGGTTTTACCGGAATTGTCTTGAACGGGTTGTTCGAGCAGCTGGGCTGGGCCGTCCCGTGGGACCGGAGCCGGCTCCACCGGATGGGCGTTTAGCCCTCAGGCCTGCTGCTGGCGAAGATCCACCACAATTCCTGTGGCGGCGTTCTCCCGGACTGCCTTGACGCCCTCAAGCACTGTGTTGAGGGACTTGAACTTGGGTGAGACGGCAACCGTGTTGCCCTCTGCGTCCGTGAGCCGCAGCCGGTAGGCCTCGTCCCCTACTCGATGAATTTCGAACCTGCCCGCCATATGCCGGACCTCCCCTGGAATGCGTCGTTGCATCAGCTTTTGACCGATCTGCCTCAGTCGCCACTTCGACCATAGCCCGCGTCACAAGCCTCTGGCGAGCTACTCCCGGGTAGGTTACTTCGGGGGTCAGAACGTCCCCGCGGCGCCCGAGTGGCGGACCTATTTCGCGTTGTCGTAGGAATCAACAACGGCCACACTGACGGGAAACTCCACCGGGATTGGCCCGAACAGCAGTTCCTTGGCGGCGCTGGCCGCCTCTTCAATGGCGGCGATGCAGGCGTCCACCGCTTCCGCCGGCGCATGAACCATCACCTCGTCGTGCAGGAAGAAGACGAGTTCCGCGTTGATGTGGCCGCCGGCCCGGAGGGTGCGCAGCCGGCGTCGTAATTCCGCCAGCCAGCACGCCGCCCAGTCCGCAGCCGAACCCTGGACAACAAAGTTGCGGGTGAAGCGACCCCGCGAACGGGCGATCGATTCAGCCCGCCGCTGCTCCTCGGCAGAGGCGGACCGCTGGCTCTGGAACCACCGTTCCGACGGCGGCGGGCTGCTCCGCCCCAGCCGGGTGGTGACCGTTCCGCCGGCCTCGCCGGTGCGGGCCGCCTGCTCAACAAAGTCCACTGCCCGGGGGAAAGTTTTCGCGAGCTGCGGCATGAGGCGGCCGGCCTCGCCGGAGGTGGCGCCGTACATGGCCCCCAGCAAAGCCATCTTCGCTTTTGCCCGGTCCCCGCCGAATCCCTTGGCAGCAATGCCCGCGTAGAGGTCCTGGTTCCGGGCGGCCTCTGCCATGGAAGGGTCGCGGGCGAGGGCCACCAGGACGCGCGGTTCCAGCTGGGAGGCATCCGCGACGATGAGCTTATAGCCCGGATCGGCATGGACTGCGCCGCGGATCTGGCGCGGAATTTGAAGGGCGCCGCCGCCGCGCGACGCCCAGCGGCCGGACACCACGCCACCCACCACGTACTCGGGTCGGAACCTGCCACCGTCCACCCAGGCGTCCAGCCAGGCCCAGCCGTTGGCTGTGTGCAGGCGGGAAAGCTGTTTGTAGGCGAGCAACGGCTCAATGGCGGGGTGGGTGGATTCCCTCAGCTCCCACTTCCTGGTGCTTTTGACCTCTATCCCGTTGCGGTGCAAGGCACGCATCAGGTCCTGCGGGGAGTCAGGATTCAGCGTGGGTGCGTTCAGGAGTCCGCGCAGCTCCTGGTTCAGCGCCTCAAGCCTGGCCGGGCGCTGGCCCAGGGGAGGCCGGGGGCCGAGATGGTCGGCGAGGATCTGCCCGTGCAGGTCTTCGCTCCAGGGGACGCCGGCGTGCTGCATCTCGGCGGCGATCATGGCAGCAGCGGACTCGGCTGCCAGCAGCAGCTGCAGGCGGCTGCGCTGGTTCTCCTCCGGACTGACCGAGGCAAGCGCCACCTGCTGGGCAGCGTATTCAGCACGAAGCTCTTCCGGGCTGCGGCGTTTTTCCGGCCGGATCGCGGGAGCATCGAACAGGGCGCCCTGGTCTGCCGGGGGAGGCGGCGGCTGCAGCGTCCGGGGCGGCTGGAGCGGATCCTCAACCACCACCCGTTCCGTATTCCTGGCGTAGTCCGTGTGCCCGGTGAACCGGGAGAACGCCAGGATGTTGCCGCAGAGGCTGAGGTCGTAGCACCTTTCCAGCTCGACGCCGGCTGCCAGCAGGGCCGGGTACCAGTCCTGGGTGCGGTGCCAGATCCAACGGGGCGGCTGCCCGCCCGGCCGGCGGCTTTCGAAGTGACGAACGACGGCGGGAAGATCGCCGGTGCTGACCAGCCGGGGTTCCGGCGTGGCCGGCAGGGGCTGCCCAGCCTGCGTGAGTTCCTGCAAGGCCGCGCCGTGGGGGTGGGCGGCGAGCAGGAGATACATGGTCCCATTCTGCCTTGTTTCCGGGGCTGCCCGTGCCCATCGGTGCGGGGTTGCCGGCTTGCCGGACCTGGTTTTCCACATACGTGGCTGGACCCCTTACCCGCTGTGTTTTAGGGGCGGAGAGTGGCTGTATGAGCAGGCACCAGCTGATCCCGTCCCACCCTGACCCGTCCCACCCTGACACTTCCCACCCTGACACTTCCCATTTCGGTGCCGTCGGCGGCCCGCTCGGGGAGGGACCGCCGGGACCCTCACGGCCTGGTGTCCTCGGGCCGGTGGGCGCTGCGGGGGTAAACGGGGACGCGTGGCTGCCGGACGGTGGTGAGGACATCCTGCTGGTGACGTCCTCCACTGTCCTTCGTGCGGAGGTGGAGCGGATCGTGGCGGCTGCCGGGGCGCAGCTGCGCGTTGCAGCCAACGCAGCAGAAGGAGGCAGGCATTGGGACGGGGCCGCAGCCGTGCTGGTGGGAAGCGACATCCGGGAGCTGCCCCCGCGACGGCGGGCCCCGGCTGTCCTGGTGGGACTCGACGGCGAAGGTGACAGCCTGTGGCATCTCGCGGCTGTCCTCGGCGCAGAACGGGTTGCTGTCCTGCCCGATGCTGCAGCCTGGCTCGCCGACCATCTCAGCCGGTCCCGCTCACCCGGTCCAGGCGGGGTGATCCTTGGCGTGACCGGCGGCTGCGGGGGTGCCGGGGCCACCACGGCTGCGATCTGGATCGCCCAGGCGGCGGCCGGTCTCGGAGCGCGGGTGCTGCTGGTGGATGGGGATCCCTGGGGCGGCGGGCTGGAACTGGCCCTGGCCGCCGAAGAGAACCCCGGCCTGCGCTGGCCCGACCTTTCCGAGGCCAGGGGCAGCATCGATCCCATCCAGCTTGCGGACTCGCTGCCTGTTGCGGGCGGGTTCTCGTTCCTGTCGTGGCCTGCCAGCCGGGAGCAGCCGGTACCCGTCGCCGCTGCCGCCACCGCAGGCATCCTTGATGCTGCCCGCCGCGGGTATGAGCTGGTGGTGGTGGACATTGGCCGGGGAGCCGACCCCATCCATACGTTCGCCTGGGACTGCGACCGCATCGCCATGGTGGTTCCGGCGCAGCTCAAGGCTGCTGTCGCCGCCGTGCGGCTGCTCCAGGAGTTTCCCCCGGTTGAGGCTGCCCTCCTGGTCCGTGGCAAGTCCGGCGCAGCGCTGGATGGTCCCCTGATCGCCGAGGCCATCGGACTTCCGGTCCAGGGACGGGTGCCTGAGCTGCGCGGAGTTGCTGGAGCCATGGAATCAGGCCGCCTCCTTGAGCTGGGAAAGCGGCGGGCGGTCCGGCATTTCGCGGCTTCCGTGCTGGACCTCCTCGGGGACGGGCTGGCTCCGGGAGGACCCGAATGAGTTACCGGGCGGGCGCTGGGGCGCCGGGCCCGGAGACGGGAGCCCGGCGGCGGGCGCGGTTCCTGGACGCGGGCCAGGACAGCCCGGAGTCGGACAGCATCACGAGCGGCAGGAAGTAGTTGTTCCAGATTCCCACCAGCTGGAAGAGGAACACG
>NZ_JBJURL010000088.1:0-15986 GCF_046097905.1 Pseudarthrobacter sp. NKDBFgelt
CTCGTCGCGGACCTCACCGATGACCAGATCTGGAACCTCAAACGCGGCGGCCACGACTACCGCAAGGTCTACGCCGCATACAAGGCAGCCACCGAATTCAAGGGCAAACCCACCGTCATCCTCGCCAAAACCGTCAAGGGCTACGGCCTCGGACCGCGGTTTGAAGGGCGTAATGCCACGCACCAGATGAAAAAGCTGACGGTTGAGGATTTAAAGGAGTTCCGGGACTACCTGCGGATCCCCATTACCGATACGCAACTGGAAGCGGATCCCTATTCCCCGCCGTACTACCACCCCGGGCATGATGCACCGGAGATCGTGTACCTCCATGAACGGCGGAGGGCCCTGGGCGGCGCCGTCCCTGAACGCCGGTCATCCCATGATGCCGTTGCGCTGCCAGGCCCCAAGACGTTTGACGTTGCCAAACGCGGCTCGGGCAAACAACAGGCCGCCACCACCATGGCTTTTGTCAGGCTCCTGAAAGACCTCATCAGGGACAGGAACTTCGGGCACCGGATCGTGCCTATCGTGCCCGACGAATCCCGGACCTTCGGCATGGATGCGTTCTTCCCCACCGCGAAGATCTATAACCCGGGCGGCCAGAACTACCTCTCCGTGGACCGCGACCTGGTCCTGGCCTACAAGGAATCCGCCCAGGGCCAGCTGATCCACCCCGGCATCAACGAAGCCGGCGCCGTGGCAGCGTTCACCGCCGCCGGCACCGCCTACGCCACCCACGGCGTGCCCCTGGTCCCGGTCTACGTGTTCTACTCCATGTTCGGCTTCCAGCGCACCGGCGATGCGTTCTGGGCAGCAGCAGACCAGATGACCCGCGGCTTCATCATCGGCGCCACCGCAGGACGGACCACCCTCACCGGCGAAGGACTCCAGCACGCCGACGGCCACTCCCCCCTCCTGGCCTCCACCAACCCCGCCGTCGTCACCTACGACCCCGCCTACGGCTACGAAATGGGCCACATCATCCGCGACGGCCTCGAACGCATGTACGGGGAAAAGTCCGACGGCGGCGCGGCAGGTTCGCAGGACCGGAACCTGATGTACTACCTCACCGTGTACAACGAGCCGATCACCCAGCCCGCCGAACCGGAGAACCTCGATGTGGAAGGTGTGCTGAAAGGCATCTACCGGGTGTCGGCGTCGGACCTTGCAGGACCGAAGACCCAGATCCTCGCCTCCGGCGTCTCCGTCCCCTGGGCCATCGAAGCCCAGCGGATCCTCGCCGAAGACTGGTCAGTCTCCGCCGACGTCTGGTCCGTGACCTCCTGGAACGAACTGCGCCGCGACGGACTCGCCGCCGAAGAGGAAGCCTTCCTCAACCCCGGCGAACCCGCCCGCGTCCCCTTCATCACCCAGCAGCTCGAAGGAGCCACCGGACCCGTCGTCGCCGTCTCCGACTACATGAAAGCCGTCCCGGACCAGATCCGCCAATTCGTCCCCAACGAATTCGCCACCCTCGGCGCCGACGGATTCGGTTTCTCCGACACCCGCGCCGCAGCCCGCCGCTTCTTCAAGAACGACACCCACTCCATCGTGGTCAAAGCGCTGCAAATGCTCGCGGCGAGGGGCGAGGTCGAGGAGGGGGCGCCGTCGTACGCCATGGACCGCTACAAACTCCTGGACGTCAGCGCCGGAACCACCGGCGGGGCCGGCGGCGACGCCTGAGCCAACAAGAGTTTTTGTCCAGATGTGCAGGCTTCCAGGGCCCGGAACCCTGCATATCTGGACAAAAACTCCATGAGGGTGTGGCTATGCGCAACACGGAGGCGCCGGAGCGGCTCTGTCGGCTGGACTAGGTGGTAATTGTTCCGGCGAGGAGCAACTCCTCCAGGCCGCGCTTGAAGCCGGAGCGTCCGCCGTGGGCGGGATGCCGGACCTTGGGCGCATCCACGCCGCTGGCCTGCAGGCTTCGGTGCGCGATGTTCCCCACGGCGACCACTGCCTCAATGCCAAACAGCTCCACCAGCGACTGCCAGTAGGGTGTGCCCAGCTTTGCTTCCGTTATTCGCGGCGTCCGGTTGGACTGCGGTTCTCCCGGCACGTGGGTGTGCCACGGACAGGCGCTCCACAGCAGGGGCAGGAAATCCAGTTCCGCCAGGACCTCCCACATCACCGTTGCCGTCGGCTCGGCAGCCACACCCTCCGCCTCGGCGGGCAGGGCATATCCTTTGCCCGGCCCGAAAAGGCCGAAGGTGTTGGCCGGTCCCTGGAACATGGTGCGGTTGGTGAACGGCACGCCAGTGATCCGCATGCCCCTGAAACCGGGGGCTTCGCCCAGCAGCAGCACCCTCGGCGAACGGTCCAGCATCTCGGAGAGGTAAAGCTCAAGGTTGCGCCGGCGCACGGCATTGCCCGGGTGGCTGTAGGCAAGGAAGTTGTTTCGGCCCGGCACCGTGGGCACTGCCGCGAGCCGGTCCACAAAAGACCTTATGGAACGGTCTGTCACCGGAGTGCTCCCCAGCGAACGGGGCTACCAGCGCGGGTGGATGGCTTCGCGGAAGTAGTGGTCGTAAATCCAGCGGACGCCGGCGTCGAACTCTTCGCTGATCTGCACGGAGGCAGCCGCAGCGTTTGCGGATGCCTGCTCCACGTTGCGCGCGCCGGGAATCACGGAAGTGACGCCGTCCTGGGCCGCAATCCAGGCGATGGCCGCCTGGGCGGTGGTGGCCCCGGACGGAACCAGCTGCTCGAACTCGGCCACGGCTTTGAGTCCGAGCTCGTAGTCCACGCCGGAGAAGGTCTCGCCGACGTCGAACTTGTCACCCTGGCGGTTGTAGTTCCGGTGGTCGTTCTCCGCGAAAGTGGTTTCCTTTGAGTACTTGCCGGACAGGAGGCCGGAAGCGAGCGGCACACGGGCGATGATGCCCACGTTGGCCGCCTTCGCTGCGGGAAGGACCTCGTCCAGGGGCTTGAGGCGGAAAGCGTTCAGGATGATCTGGACCGAGGCGGTGCCAGGGTGCTTGATCGCTTCCAGCGCCTCATCCGTGCGCTCCACGCTGACGCCGTAGTTGCGGATGGCGCCCTCGGACACCAAGGTGTCCAAGGCGTCGTAGACCTCGGAGGTGCTGTACACCGGGGTGGGCGGGCAGTGCAGCTGGACCAGGTCCAGGGTGTCGGTGCCCAGGTTCTTCCTGGACCGGTCCACCCACTGGCGGAAGTTGGCCAGCGTGTAGTTCTCCGGCTGCTGGTCCATGCGCCGGCCCATCTTAGTGGCAACCGTGATGTCCAGGCCCGGGTTGTCCGCAAGGAACTTCCCGATGGCCTGCTCGCTCTTGCCGTCGCCGTAGACGTCGGCGGTGTCGAAGAAGTTCACGCCGGCTTCCGCGGACGCCGCCAGGATGGCCTGGGCCTGTGCCGGGTCAACGTTGCCCCAGTCCGCGCCAAGCTGCCAGGTGCCGAGCCCCACGACGGAGACGTTACGTCCGGTCTTGCCTAAAATCCGCTGTTCCATCCCTCGACTATATGGGGTGCCCGGTGGGAGGCCGGAATTTTACGGGGTGCCGCCGCCGCGCCGAGGGACCATCCGGATTCTGGAAAATCGCTTCCATACAGAAAGGTAAGCTTACTCACATTGAACAGCCGACATTCTGGCAGCGCTGGGATACATTTCCCGTCACCAGGGTTTGGTTTTAGGCGCGTCGGTCCGGTTCGTATGGGGAGCGTGAAACATGGACGGAATAGAGATATTCGTCAACGGGCAGGCCCGGGACTGCAGCAGGACCAGCCCGCACACGAGGCTCCTTGACTGGCTTCGGGCGGAAGGCCTCACAGGAGCTAAGGAAGGCTGCGCGGAGGGCGAGTGCGGGGCATGTGCCGTCCTGGTGGCCAGGCCGGACGGACCCGAGGGGAGCCGCTGGACATCCCTGAACTCGTGCCTGCCTCCCGCGCTGGCGTTCGACGGGCAGGAGATCGTCACCGCGGAGGGCCTGGGTACCGCAGCCGGGCCGTGTTCCGGAGAAGACCTGCATCCCGTCCAGCGTGAAATGGCGGACCGCGGCGGTTCCCAGTGTGGATACTGCACACCGGGGTTCATCTGCTCCATGGCGGCTGAGTACTACCGTCCGGACCGGCGCCCCGGGCAGGGCAGGAAAGAAACCGGATCCCGCGAGGTAGGCGAGCAGCATGCCACCGATCACGAATGCGGTCCGAACGGCTTCGACCTCCACGCGCTCAGCGGCAACCTCTGCCGGTGCACCGGCTACCGCCCCATCAGGGACGCAGCCTATGCGCTCGGGAATCCCCTGGACGCAGACCCCTTGCTGGACCGGCAGAACCGGCCTGCCCCGCCCGTCAAGCACACCAGGACGGGCGGCGGAGCACAATTCCTCCGCCCTGAAACCCTTGGTGAAGCCCTGAAGGTCATGCAGGAAAGCCCGGAGGCAAAGCTGGTGGCAGGGGCAACGGACCTCGGCGTGGAGGTAAACCTCCGGCACTCCCGTCCGCCCCTGCTCCTTGCCATCGATCGGCTGGAAGAGCTGCGGACTTTATCGTTCGACGACGGCCGGGTTGAGATCGGCGCAGCCCTCACCCTTTCCGAGGTGGAACGGGGCCTCGACGGCCGTCTGCCTCTCCTGGCCCAGCTGTTTCCCCAATTTGCGTCCCGCCTGATCCGCAATGCAGCCACCTTGGGCGGGAACCTTTCTACGGGCTCACCGATCGGCGACTCCGCACCGGCGCTCCTCGCCATGGACGCCACAGTTGTCCTGTGCTCGCTCGACGGCGAGCGCGAAGTCCCGCTGTCCGAGTACTACACGGGGTACCGGCAGAGCGTCCGGAAGCCCCACGAGCTGCTCCGCGCAGTACGGATCCCGCTGCCACTGGCCGAAAGCACCGCGTTCTACAAAATCTCCAAACGGCGCTTCGACGACATCTCAAGTGTCTCGGCTGCCATCGCGCTGCAGGTGGCAGACGGCGTCGTAAATTCGGCCCGAATTGGCCTCGGCGGCGTGGCAGCCACGCCGATCCGGGCCTTCGCTACGGAAGAATCATTGACGGGCCAGCCCTGGACCGCGGACACTGTAGCCACGGCGGCGGGCGTCATGGCCGGCGAGGGAACCCCGATCGACGACATGCGCGCGAGCGCACTCTACCGGCAGGCAATGCTGAGGCAGGCACTCCTCAAGTTCCATGCCGAAAAGGCTACGGCGTTGGAGGCAGCCAAGTGAAGTCCCTGGCAGACCGTCCAGTCAACCCGGTGGTGGGGGTCCCTGTTTCCCACGAGAGCGCCGCCGCACACGTGACCGGAACAGCCCTCTACACTGACGACCTCCTTGTCCGTTCCCGGAATGTCCTGCACGCCTGGCCTGTCCAGACACCGCACGCCCATGCCCTGATAATCGGCATGGACACCAGGCCCGCACTCAAGGTTCCTGGCGTAGTCAAGGTACTGACGGCGTCGGACGTTCCCGGCGTCAACGACGCCGGCGTAAAGCATGACGAGCCGCTCTTTCCCAGCGAGGTCATGTTCCATGGCCATGCCGTGTGCTGGGTGCTGGGCGAATCATTGGAAGCGGCACGGCTGGGTGCGGAGGCCATGGAGGTCGAGTACCAGCCGCTGCCTTCGCTCCTGACGCTCACTGATGCAATGGCGGCAGGGAGCTTCCAAGGGAACCAGCCGACAGTTGCGCGCGGCGAACCGGACTCCGCCTTAATAAACGCGGCCCACCGGTTCAGCGGCGAGTTTGAATTCGGCGGCCAGGAGCACTTCTACCTTGAGACGCAGGCGTCCTTCGCGTACATCGATGAAGGCGGGCAGGTGTTTGTGCAGTCCAGCACGCAGCACCCGTCCGAGACGCAGGAAATCGTGGCGCACGTCCTGGGACTCGCCAACCACGAAGTGACAGTGCAGTGCCTCCGGATGGGCGGGGGTTTTGGCGGCAAGGAGATGCAGCCGCACGGCTTCGCTGCCATCGCAGCCCTGGGTGCAAGCCTGACCGGACGCCCCGTGCGCGTCCGCCTCAACCGGACCCAGGACATCACCTTGACCGGCAAGCGCCATCCGTTCCATGCACGCTGGGAAGCAGGATTCGACGACGACGGCCGCCTCCAGGCGCTCAAGGCCACCCTTACGAGCGACGGCGGCTGGAGCCTGGACCTCTCCGAGCCCGTCCTGGCAAGGGCAATGTGCCACATCGACAACGCGTACTACATCCCCAACATTGAAGTGCACGGCCAGGTAGCCAAGACCAACAAGACATCGCAGACAGCGTTTCGCGGCTTTGGCGGACCCCAGGGGATGCTGGTGATCGAGGACCTCCTGGGCCGGTGCGCACCGCTGCTGGGCATTGACCCGGCTGAGCTGCGGTCCCGCAACTTCTACGAACCTGGACAGAGCACCCCGTACGGGCAGCCCGTGCGCCACGCCGAAAGGCTCACTGCAATCTGGCAGTCGCTCCTGGACCGAGCAGACGTGGCGCAGCGGCGCGCTGACATCTCGGAATTCAACGCCGCCCACCCGAACATCAAACGGGCCATCGCGATGACGCCCGTGAAGTTTGGCATCTCCTTCAACCTCACAGCCTTCAACCAGGCCGGCGCGCTTGTCCACGTGTATAAGGACGGATCGGTGCTCATCAACCACGGGGGCACCGAGATGGGCCAGGGCCTGCACACCAAGATGCGCCAGGTTGCCGCGACGGCGCTGGGCGTGCCCCTTTCATTCATCAGGTTGGCGCCGACACGGACGGACAAGGTACCGAACACGTCCGCGACTGCCGCCAGTTCCGGCGCTGACCTCAACGGCGGGGCGGTCAAGAACGCCTGCGAGCAGATCAGTTCCCGGCTCGCAGAGGTAGCTGCCCGGAAGCTCAACATCCACCCGGACGATGTGCGCTTCGACGACGGCAAGGTGACCGGGATCGGGTTCCATGACCGCCACCTCAGTTTCGCCGAGGTAGCTCGCGACGCGTACTTCCAGCGGGTCCCGCTCTGGGCGGCGGGGTACTACCGGACAGAGGGACTGCACTGGGACAGCGCCCGCATGCAGGGTGAGCCATTCAAGTACTTCAGTTACGGCGCAGCGGTCACGGAGGTGGAGGTGGACCGCTTCACGGGCGCTTACCGGCAGCTGCGTGCCGACATAGTGCACGACGTCGGCGACAGCCTTTCGCCGTTGATCGACGTCGGGCAGATTGAAGGCGGTTTCGTCCAGGGTGCCGGCTGGCTGACCCTTGAGGACCTGCGGTGGGACGTGTCCGACGGCGACGGGCGGGGACGCCTGACAACCCAGTCGGCCAGCACCTACAAGCTGCCGAGCTTCTCCGAAATGCCGGAGCAGTTCAACGTCCACCTTTTTGAACGGGCCACAGAAAGCGGTGTCGTCTACGGCTCGAAGGCTGTAGGAGAGCCGCCGCTTATGCTGGCCATCAGCGTGCGCGAGGCGTTGCGGGAAGCGGTGGCGGCCTTCGGTTCCGGCGGCACCGCCGTGGAACTGGCCAGCCCGGCAACACCGGAAGCGGTGTTTTGGGCCCTTGAACGGGTCAGGGCGTCCTCACCTTCCTCCAACGACCAGGAGCGCGACACAGTCCGCCCGCCGGTCCCGACGTCAGCGCTGTGACATGGACTGGCTCGAAGCCCTGCAGCACCTGAGGTCAGCAGGGTTACCTGGTGTCCTGGCGACGGTTACCGAAGTCCGCGGCCACGCGCCGCGGGAGGCCGGCGCCAAAATGGTGGTGGGCACAGAGTCAACGTGGGGCAGCATCGGCGGCGGCAATCTCGAGGCGACGGTGGTGGACCAGGCCCGGGACATGATGGCCAAGGGCATCTACGTACCCCACAACGCCGAGTTCGCGCTGAATGAGCACGCAACCACGGAGCACGGGCGGCAGTGCTGCGGCGGGAAGGTACGGGTGCTGCTTGAACCCTTCCTGTCCCTTCCCGTGGTGGCAATTTTCGGCGTCGGGCATGTTGGGTACGAGCTCGGGCGCATCCTTTCGCGCCTGCCCATGACCCTGTATCTGGTGGACAGCCGAGGCGAACAACTTGATCCTGCACGGCTGCGTGACGTGGCTTCGGGTGTTGCCGACGTCCGGGCGGTGCACACCCCTGTCCCGGACTCGTTCCTTGGCGACCTGCCACGCGGCACGCACGTCTTCATCATGAGTCACGACCACTCCGAGGATTTTCTTCTCTGCCACGCCGCCCTGCGCCGCGGCGACCTCGGGAGCATCGGGCTGATTGGTTCGCGTGCCAAGTGGCTGCGGTTCCGGCAGAAGCTGGCAGCGGAAGGGTTTGCGGACCCGGAGATTGACCGGATCCAGTGCCCAATAGGACTGCCGGACGTGAGGGGAAAGGCGCCCGCGGTTATTGCGGTGAGCGCCGCGGCGGCCCTGCTCGGCAGCCTGCCGTCCGCCCAGCCCTCACAGTGAGTTCTGGCGTCCGAAGACCGGGAGCGCACGCAACCAGCGCGAGAAACCGCCGGCGGGCCGGTCGCAATCGGCCGGGATGTAAAAGTCCGGGTCAGTGCCGCCGTACGGGTGGTACAGCTCCTGGCCGGGAGCCGGAAACTCGGCCACGGGCTTTGTATCCTGCAGTTCCATCTCGTCCTCCTTCCGTTCGCAATAGGTGTTCATGATTCCGCAGTGCGGAAAATAAATATTGTTATATGGAAAGAGTAAGCTTCGCGATGAGCAGGGTCAAGGGGCGCACCTCCCCGGCCACGGCCGGCCCCGCACCACCTCAGTCACAAACCAATTTTTAGATTTGTGATGTACACCACCGCAGGACTGAGCTACGCTGAATGTCAATTCGTGGCGCGAGTCACGTAACCTGGGAGCAGCAGGCAGGGTCGTAATGAGCTGACATCAATCGATGTCGGCTCTTTTTTGTGGGCCGACGGTACAAGAAACGTGCGGGAAACGCGCGCTTAATTTCTATGCGGGACCGTGGTCCCACATACCTGAAGTTGGGAATCTGACCATGAGCAGCAACATCATCCTCGGCCACAACCAGTTCGGAAAGGCCGAAGTCCGGGTCGTCAAAATCACCCGCGACACGGACCGCCACGAAATCGAAGATTTGAACGTCACCTCGCAGCTCCGCGGTGACTTCGCGGCCGCCCACCTCGCAGGCGACAACGCCCACGTGGTGCCCACCGACACCCAGAAGAACACCGTCTACGCCTTTGCCCGTGAAGGTGTCGGTTCGCCGGAAGCCTTCCTGCTGCGCCTCGGCGAGCACTTCACGTCCAGCTTTGACTGGGTTACCGGTGGACGCTGGGAAGCCGAGTCCTACAGCTGGAACCGGATCCAGGCACACGGCGCCGAGCACGACCACTCCTTCGTGCGCAACGGCCAGGAAGTCCGCACGGCCGTCCTGGTCCGGGATGGCGCCACGGAACACCTGATTTCCGGCCTCAAGGACCTTACCGTCCTCAAGTCCACCCAGTCCGGCTTCGCCGGCTACCCCAAGGACAAGTACACCACCCTCGCGGAAACAACGGACCGGATCCTGGCCACCGACGTCTCTGCGCGCTGGCGCTTCAAGACCGGCACCGACTTCAGCACCATCGATTTCAACAAGGGCTACGACGACGTCAAAGCCCTCCTGCTGGAAGGCTTCACGGAGAAGTACTCCCACGCCCTTCAGCAGACCCTCTTCGACATGGGCACCAAGGTCCTGGAAGCCCACAGCGAGATCGACGAGATCAAGTTCTCGATGCCCAACAAGCACCACTTCCTCGTGGACCTCTCCCCGTTTGGCCTCGACAACCCCAACGAGGTCTTCTACGCGGCGGACCGGCCGTACGGCCTGATCGAGGCCACCGTCCAGCGCGAGGACGCCGCCCCGGCGGACATCGCCTGGTCCGGCATCGCCGGCTTCTGCTAGGCCCGCAGCACCACTAACTCCATCCGGTCCGGAGTTTTTGTCCAGATATGACGGCTTCTGAGCACCTGAAGTCCGCAGACGTGGACAAAAACTCCGGACCCGCACCGAACGTCTTTCAGCACCACCGTTAGCCAGACAACGTTAGCCAGACGATGACGTCTGCCATGAACCAGAAAGTCTGCCATGAACATCAAGAACACCCTCAAAGCCGACGCCAAGAAGCACGGCAAGCGCCCTGCCTCCCACCGGCCGGAGGACGAACGCCTTTCCATAGGGAGCAGCTTTGCCTACGGCTTCCAGCACGTCCTCACCATGTACGGCGGCATCATCGCCGTCCCCCTGATTGTGGGCCAGGCCGCGGGCCTCTCCCCTGCCGACATCGGCATCCTTATTGCCGCGGCGCTCTTCATGGGCGGTCTGGCCACCCTGCTGCAGACCATCGGCGTTCCGTTCTTTGGCTCCCAGCTTCCCCTGGTGCAGGGTGTGTCCTTCGCCAGTGTCGCCACCATGGTGGCCATCGTCAGCGGCGGCGGCGGATTGCCGGCCGTCTTCGGCGCGGTCATCATATCGGCGGCCATCGGCCTGCTGATCGCCCCGGTCTTTTCCAAGATCGTGCGGTTTTTCCCGCCGGTAGTGACCGGCACGGTCATCACCACCATCGGCCTTACGCTCATGCCCGTCGCCGCCAACTGGGCCATGGGCGGCAACCGGAATGCAGAGAATTACGGCAGTATGGCCAACATCGGCCTCGCCGCCGTCACGCTGGTCCTGGTGCTTCTCCTGAGCAAGGTGGGCAGCGCCACCATTTCCCGTCTGTCCATCCTCCTCGCCATGGTGGGCGGCACCGTCATCGCCGTCGTTACCGGCATGGCGGACTTCTCCAAGGTGGGTCAAGGACCCATCGCGGCCTTCCCCACCCCGTTCCATCTCGGCGCACCCACCTTCGAAATCGCCGCCATCATCTCCATGGTGATCGTGGTGCTGGTCATCCTCACGGAGACAATGGCAGACATACTGGCAGTCGGTGAAATCGTCGGGACCAAAGTCGATTCGAAGCGGATCGCCGCAGGACTCCGTGCCGATATGGGATCCAGCCTGATCGCCCCGATCTTCGGCTCGTTCACCCAAAGCGCATTCGCACAAAACGTCGGCCTGGTGGCTGTCACCAAAATCAAGAGCCGCTACGTTGTAGCCGCCGGCGGCGTCATTCTGGTGATCCTGGGCCTGCTGCCCGTCATGGGCCGAGTCGTCGCAGCAGTCCCCACCGCGGTTCTGGGCGGAGCAGGAATTGTCCTGTTCGGCACGGTGGCCGCCAGCGGCATCCGGACGCTCGCCAAGGTGGAGTACAAGAACAACATGAACCTCATCATCGTGGCGGCGTCCATCGGTTTTGGCATGATCCCCATCGCCGCGCCCACCTTCTACGACCAGTTTCCGTCCTGGTTCAGCACCATCTTCCACTCCGGCATCAGCTCGGCCGCCGTCATGGCCATTCTGCTGAACCTGTTGTTCAACCACCTTCAGGCGGGCAACTCCGAAAACCAGTCTGTATTCGTGGCCGGCACCGGACGGGTGGTCCGGGAGGAGGACCTCAAGTGCCTGGCCGACGGCGACCGCTTCGAAGGCGGCAAGCTCATCGACTGCGACGGCAAGGAAGTTCCGGTCCAGTCATCCGAAAAGGCATCAGACCACTAGGAACGCCGGAGCAGCAGGAACACGGCATGAGAAAGCGGCGGCGGCCCGTCCCGGAAAGGGCGGGCCGCCGCCGTCGTCAGGGCGGAGATTTTGTCCACATCTGCAGGGCAAACGGGCCTTTAAGTCTGCATATCTGGACAAAAACTCCTGGGTCAGGTGCGGTTCATCTCCAGGGAGATGGCTTCGGCAGCCTCACGGAGGACGGGCACCGCCTTGTCGGCGAAGTGCTCGTCCACACGGGACACGGGGCCGGAAACCGAAATAGCGGTGGGAGTGGGGGCGTTGGGCACAGCCATCGCGAAGCAGCGGACACCCAGTTCCTGCTCCTCCTCGTCAATGGAGTAGCCGCGTTCCCGGATGAGCTTGAGGTCGGCCAGGAGGTCGTCAACGTCCCCGATGCTCTTGGGCGTGGGGGTGGGCATCCCGGCGCGGGTGACGATGCCGCGGACCACGTCGTCGTCCAGCTGGGCCAGGATGGCCTTGCCGACGCCGGTGGCATGGGTATGGGCACGCCGGCCCACCTCGGTGAACATGCGCATGGCGTGGAGCGAGGGCACCTGCGCCACATAGATGACCATGTCCGAGTCGAGCACGGCCATGTTGGACGTCTCCCCGAGCCGGTCCACGAGGGTTTTCAGCTGCGGCCGTGCCACGGCGCCAAGCTGCTTGTTGGCTCCTTCACCCAGCCGGATGAGCCGCGGGCCCAGGGCGTAGCGCCGGTTGGGCAGCTGGCGGATGTAGCCCAGCGACACCAGGGTGCGCAACAGGCGGTGGATGGTGGGCAGGGGCAGGTCGGTTGATGAGGAGAGCTCACTGAGCGTCACGTCGCCGCCGGCGTCCGTGATGAGCTCCAGCAGCTCAAAAACGCGCTCCACCGACTGCACGCCGCCTGAGGCTTTTTCTGCCATTCCGTTGTCTCCTACGGCTCGGAATCCGACAACTCTTATCCGCATCGTGAAAGAGCTGCTTAGAACACCCAAGATACAGCACGGCATCTGCACCCGCGATGCTCTTACCCCGGATAGCCACCAAGGGCTTGTAATTCCATCTTGTAGATAATAATATCCATAATACGAAAACATTCGGATTTCGAAGAAGCCCGGACAGGGCCCAACAGGAGGACATTCAATGGCGAACCCCAGCCCCGGAAACTCGATCACCCTGCGCGTGGAAGCTCCGTCCAGCTTCAGCGCCACCAGCGAGCTTGCCGCCGCAGTAGGAGCGGCCGGCGCCGCCATTACCGCCCTGGACGTCACGGAGTCCCACCACGAGACACTCGTGGTGGACGTCACCTGCAACACCACCGACGACGCCCACGCCGCGCGCGTCAAGGACTCCCTCAATGCGCTCGACGGCGTCACGGTCCAGCATGTTTCGGACCGCACCTTCCTGATGCACCTCGGCGGCAAGCTGGAGGTCGTCCCCAAGGTAGCCCTGCGCAACCGCGACGATCTCTCCCGGGCCTACACTCCCGGCGTCGCACGCGTGTGCCTTGCCATCGCCGAGGATCCCGCAGCTGCCCGCAACCTGACCGTCAAGCGCAACACCATCGCCGTACTCACCGACGGTTCGGCCGTTCTTGGCCTGGGCAACATCGGCCCCGCCGCTGCCCTTCCCGTGATGGAAGGCAAGGCCGCCCTGTTCAAGCAGTTCGCCAACGTTGACGCCTGGCCGGTCTGCCTGGACACCCAGGACACCGAAGAAATCATCATGATCGCCAAAGCCATGGCGCCCGTCTACGGCGGCATCAACCTTGAGGACATCGCGGCCCCGCGCTGCTTCGAAATCGAGAACAGGCTCCGCGAGGAACTGGACATTCCCGTGTTCCACGATGACCAGCACGGCACCGCCATCGTGACGCTCGCCGCCCTGGTCAACGCCCTGCGCGTCGTGGGCAAGAAGCTCTCCGAGGTCAAAATCGTGGTTTCGGGCGTCGGCGCTGCCGGTTCCGCCATCATCCAGCTCCTCAAAGCCCAGGGCGCACAGCACATCGTCGCCGCCGGCCGCTCCGGGGCCATCCACTCGGGCCAGGAGTACGGGGACGAGCACCGCAGCTGGATCGCCGCGAACACCAACCAGGAGGGTTTCTCCGGCACGCTGCATGAGGCCCTCAAGGGAGCGGACGTCTTCATCGGCGTCAGCGCTCCCCACGTGATCGGCGAGGAGCAGGTGGCCTCCATGGCCAAGGACGCCATCGTGTTCGCCATGGCCAACCCGACGCCGGAAATCGACCCCGTTATCGCTGCCAAGCACGCCGCCGTAGTGGCAACCGGCCGCAGCGACTTCCCCAACCAGATCAACAACGTCCTGGCATTCCCCGGCTTCTTCCGCGGCCTGCTGGACGCGGGAGCCTCGGACATTACGCCCGAGATGCTGGTGGCCGCCGCGGAGGCGATCGCCAACCGGGTTGCTGACGACGAGCTCAATGCCAGCTACATTATCCCCAGCGTCTTCGATCCCCATGTTGCCGCTGACGTGGCTGCAGCCGTGGCCGCGGCCGCCCGCAATGCCGACGCGGCACATGCGGCGGAACCGGCAGCCAGGGCCGTGCAGCCTGAAGCCGCCCTGGCCCGCGCCTGATTCACCGCCTGACTTCAGCACAAGGAAAGGACCAGAAATGGCCATCACTGTCACAGACCCCCGGCCCATCGACCGCGCGGAGGAGATCCTCACCCCGGAGGCGCTGGCGTTCGTCGAGGAGCTCCACCGGCGTTTTGCCGGCACCCGCAACGAGCTCCTGGCGGCCAGGGCCGGCAAGCGCCAGCGGGTGGCCGAGACCGGAAAACTGGACTTCCTGCCGGAGACGCAGGACGTGCGCGACGGCGACTGGAAAGTTGCGCCCGCACCCACACCGCTGCAGGACCGCCGGGTCGAAATGACCGGGCCGGCCTCACCGGCGAAGATGGCCATCAATGCCCTGAACTCCGGCGCCAAGGTGTGGCTCGCGGACCTCGAGGACGCCAGTACACCCACCTGGGCCAATGTCATCGACGCCATCCTCAACCTCCGCGACGCCGCCCAGGGCACCCTCAGCTACACCTCAGAGGAAGGCAAGGAGTACAGGCTCCGCACGGACGCGCCGCTCGCCGTCGTGGTGGCCCGCCCCCGCGGCTGGCACATGCCGGAGAAGCACCTGCTGTTCGACGGTGAACCGGGCGTGGGTGCCCTGGTGGACTTTGGCCTGCACTTCTTCCACGTTGCGAAGCAGCTGGTGGAGAACGGCCAGGGGCCGTACTACTACCTGCCCAAGATGGAGAGCCACCTCGAGGCGCGGCTGTGGAACGACGTCTTCGTCTTCGCGCAGGATTACCTGGGCCTGGGCCGGGGGACCGTCCGCGCCACCGTCCTGATCGAGACCATCCCGGCCGCGTTCGAAATGGACGAGATTCTCTATGAACTGCGGGACCACGCCGCGGGCCTGAACGCCGGCCGCTGGGACTACCTGTTCAGCATTATCAAGTACTTCCGCGATGCCGGCGAGGAGTTCGTGCTGCCGGACCGCGCCTCGGTGGCCATGACGGCTCCATTCATGCGCGCCTACACCGAGCTGCTGGTCAAGACCTGCCACAAGCGCGGGGCCTTCGCCATGGGCGGCATGGCCGCCGTCATCCCCAACCGCCGCCACCCTGAGGTGACCGAGGCTGCCTTCGCCAAGGTCCGCGCGGACAAGACGCGTGAGGCCAACGACGGCTTCGACGGCTCCTGGGTTGCCCACCCGGACCTGGTCCCCACCTGCCGCGAGGTATTCGATTCGGTGCTGGGTGACAAGCCGAACCAGCTGGACAAGCAGCGCCCGGAGGTTTCAGTGACCGCGGAACAGCTGCTGGACGTGGCGTCCGCCGAAGGCCAGGTGACGGAGTCCGGCCTGCGCCTCAACCTCTATGTGGCCATTGCCTACACGGCGGTATGGCTCTCCGGAAACGGGGCGGTTGCCATCCATAACCTCATGGAGGATGCCGCCACGGCAGAAATCTCCCGCTCGCAGGTATGGCAGCAGATCCGCAACAAGTCCGTCCTGGCGGACACGGGCAACACCGTGACCCGCGAGCTGGTGGAGCGGATCCTGGCCGAGGAAACCGAGCGGCTGCGCACGGAATTCGGCGACGAAGCCTTCCGCCGCTACTACCAGCCTGCCAGCGAACTGATCGCCGGCATCTGCCTCTCGGAGGACTACACAGACTTCCTTACCACCCCGGCCTACGAACTGGTGGGCTGAGGCATGGCGGAAACACCCAAGCCGTCCTTGTCCGTAGGCGACCTGGTGAACATCGACGGGCAGCTCGCCGCGACGGACCGCCTGCTTGAGCGGAACTACCCGGGCGACGACGGCTCCCGCCAGCCCGTCCACACCGTGTACGTCCCCGCGGACCGGTTTACGCCGTCGTTCGCTGCTGACTGGGGCGCGCAGGCGCTGGCCACGGCGGCCGGCCACGGCGGGCTGGGACGCC
>NZ_JBJURL010000089.1:0-15162 GCF_046097905.1 Pseudarthrobacter sp. NKDBFgelt
TCATGCACGTCCCGGACACACCCACCAACACAAAACCGCAGGCCAGAGGCACACCAGCCCGACGGGCTCAAGATAATGCAACCCCAGGTCGGCCACTCGTACGCCTCGACCACCGGCCTCTACACATCGGTATCGTCGGACTTCAAACAGAAAACCGTGCAGCAGATGATCGCCCGCCGCATCACAACCTTGGAGGACCCCGATGCCTGAACAGCGCCGGATCGGCTACCGCTGGAACTTGCGTGCTCTCATGGCCAGGCGCAACCTCTGGAAGACCACCGAGTTGATGCCCCTTCTGAGGTCCCGCGGAATCAACCTCTCCGAGAGCCAGGTCTACCGGCTGGTCACGGCCACGCCCGAACGCATTCCGGCCAAGACGTTCGCGGCGCTTTGCGACATCCTGGACTGCACGCCGAACGACCTGTTCGAACCATTCGTTGAGATGCGTGCCGCGGCGACGGCAAACGCCCCGCAGCGCAGCGAAGATCTCGGAATCCAACCAGGTAGCCCGATCGCCAAGCGCATCCGCCTCGTCACACCCGAGGACGGTGAGTAGGCCACGCAAAGCAGAGGACCCGATCCGCTGGCCGGTCCCCTGCAACCGCTGCGGCCAGCACCACCAAACCGTCGCGCGTTGGCCCGACGGCGGAGTCTGCGGCTACTGCTACCAGCAAGCAAAGCGCACCCGAGGAGTCTGCGCCTGCGGACACGAAGGCGTCCTGCCAGGAATTATCGCTGAGCAGCCGGCATGCCGCCGGTGTTCGGGCGTTCGGCTCAACGTCGACTGCGTCGGCTGCGGAGCAGAGGATGAACTCTACAGCGGTGGACGCTGCTGGACTTGCGTCCTCGGCGATGTCGTAGACGACCTGCTTACCAACCAGGCCACTGGTTCAATGGCCAAGGAGCTGATGCCACTGGCAGCTGCTCTGAAGTCGATGAAACGGTCCAACAGCGGCCTGACCTGGATCCAGCAAAAGCACGTCACAGCCTTCCTCCGGAACCTCGCCGTCGCGCCAAACATCAGCCACGAAATCTTCGACGGATTGCCCGACTCGCGCACGCGCGAATACGTCCGCGGACTCCTCACAGAGCACGGGGTACTCCCCCAACGCGACGAACTGCGGATGCGCTACGACAGCTGGGCGGCAGAAGCCATCGAACGTGTGAGGGATCCTCAGAACCGTGAGATGATCCGCCGTTACATCCGCTGGCACCACCAACGACGGATGAACCACATGGACGGAGTCGCCCGCGGCACCTTCCTGCGCGCCAAACAGGAAGTCACCGTCGCCATCGGCCTGCTGAATTGGCTCTCTGGCCATGACATCAAACTGCCCGAGCTGCAGCAATCCCACCTCGACGTATGGCAGGCAGAAGGGCCGACAACCCGGCGCATCGCCGAGCGCTTCCTCAAACGGGCCATCAAAACCAAAGCCGCCCCAGCCGGGCTCACCATCGTTCCGCACCGCCGCGGCACCAGCCCAAGACTCGCCAAGCCCGGACAGGACGAAGCGCTCAAACGAATCATCGACGACGGACTAGATACGCGTGACAGAGCCGCCGCGATCCTCATCCTCGTTTTCGGACAACAGGCCGAAAACATCGCACGGCTAACCTGGAACGACGTGAGCATCACCGAAGAACTGGTCACCATCCAGCTCGGGACAATCCAGATCGCACTGCCGGATCCACTAGACAAGCCTTGGCGCGAACTCGCTGCAAACCCAAGGCACGACCTGACCGCCTCACATCCCAATACCACGTGGGTATTCCGCGGCGCCTCGCCCGGACGTCACATCCACCCCGGACACCTCACAACGCGCCTCAGTAAGCTGTTCAGCACACGGGCGGCGAGGCTCGGTACTCTCCACGAACTCACCAAACTCGCACCCGTGGCCATCATCGCCGAGACCTTGGGCTACTCGCCTACCACAATCGAACGCCACGCCACCGATTCGGCCGCCGCTTACGCCCAGTACGTCGCTGCAGCAAAAGCTGTCAGGCAAAACCCCTAAAAACCCATCATTCTCGGCCATATCGGCGAACTCTTGCCAGTCCATTTTGGTGATGTTCAAGGCCGGTCCGAGATACGACTCGATGTTGTTTGTGCCCTCGGGTGCTATTCCCGTCCCATGAATACCCGTGCATGCCAGTTGAAAATAGCCGGGGGAGCGCCTGTAACGGGACTGTTTGCTGCCATCATTCGTGGCGCTTTTCCCAGACCTTTAAGGTCAGAAGTGAAAGTCACCGCTGAATGGGCGAATTTCTCGGGTGCTGACTTCTCTAGCGCCGACCTTTCGGGCAGTAGCCTACAAAACTCATCATTTTCCGGCGTCTGCTACAACGAGGACACTCGTTGGCCTCAAGGTTTCACCCCGCCTCCGAGTCCTTCCTGCTAGGACAACAGTGTCGACATGAACAGGAGGGGTCTCAAAGCGTATGTTTTCTACATGGGCAAAGACGAGAGCGATCCGGGTTGTACAGCCGTGCCGGCCGACGCGAAGAACAGTCATTTGGACCTCGGCAAGGTGGATCCGGGCGCACTCCTAATCGCCGTCCTGGTGGTCGCGGTTACCCCATGGACTGAGGACGGTTCGTGGGAACCAATAAACACCATCACTGCCTGTGTTGTACTCTTCGTTCTTCTTGCGTTCGCTTGGCCAGCGCAGCGAGTGCGCTGGCGTATCCTGGTCGCAGTCGGCTCGGTCTTCGCACTTGTTTCCGGCGCTGCTTTGGCGTGGCCACTGCAAGACATCTTGAAATTAGAGCCAGACGTTGCGAGCTATTCGTCGCTCGTCCTTGGTCTGTTAATCACCGCTGGTGTCTTTACTTCGGCTGTCCGAAGCGGGAAGATCCGCCCGACACCGGGGTAACATCTCTATCGACCCCGCCTGAACCGGAACGAGGGTTCTAACATGCGTCGTGGCTACGGCACCAGTTGAACATCCGCAACGCTAGCCCTTCTGCAGAGCCCCTTTTGCCCTAGCTTGACGGAATCTTCCCTATCGGCCCTAAAAGTGGGACGAATAGAAGTAGATGATAGAACCCGTTGCACGTTGCTTTTGGGTGTTCATGCAGTTCAAACGAATGCAGTGAGAGCTTAAAGCCGAGTGACGTTACCTGCCAGTGGCTTGAGGCGGATCAGGGCTGTGCCGTCGTGTTCGCGGACTTGCACCAAGCCAGAGGTGAGAGCCGCGAGACTAGAGAGCGCTCCGGGCCGATCCTGCAGGTCAACCAGCCGGATCGGTGGCTGACCTTGAAGGCTGGGCGGCAAGGCGCAGACGACAGGCGTTCCGTATGGGGTGTTGACTTGGATCCGGCTGAGCTCCGGGGATAGCCCTTTGCCTATGGCCTTCATCACCGCTTCCTTTCTCGTCCAGAGGCGGGTGAATAACCAGGGCCGGTCGGAGGACTCGATGTCCAGGAGCTCCCGTTGCTCATCTGGCGTGAGAACCAGAGGCGTCACCGGCAATGGATCCCAATCCTCGTTGACGACTTCAATGTCCAAACCGATAGCGGTCCCCTTGGTGATCGCCAGTCCGACCCAGGGCCCGGAGTGCGACAGCGAGACCTCCCAGTCGGTTCCCGGAAGCAGCGGCTTCCCCCGTGTTCCTGCGGAGAGCTCCACCCGGACATGTTCAGGAGCGCAGCCTAGGAGATGTCCCACTGTTCGGCGCAGCAGCGATCGCCCCATAAGGAAGCTGACGGCGGTATCCGTGCACTTGATTGAGTTCAGCCGCAGCCGTTCCTGTTGGTTGAGAATTCCCTCCAATCCTGTGTCGGCATCTCGACGATGGGCCCAGTAAACGTGTATGAGCAAGTCCCTGCCGCCGTCGGAACGATGCAGACTCCGGATCACGCCGGCTGTTCCTGTAGATTCATAATGAAGCTGGCCGTGAGGTCAACCGCTGGTTCACGCAGGATTTGATAGTGGTTGGCTTCCAGCTCGACAACCGCCCCCTGATCCTCCAGGGGGCAACGGTACGGGGATGCGAAGGACGGCCCGTCACCGGTTGCAATTAAGAGCTGTGTCTGTGGCAGTAACCGTTCGATGTTGCTGGCGGGTATGGAGCGGAATTTGTACGTGGCAGTTACTACATCGATGATCCGGGACGCCAGGGCCTCGTCGAGGGTCGGGACTCGCGCGGCAAGAAGCTCAATGAACTGCTGTCGGTTGCGAACTTTCGCCAGTAGCAAATCGCTGGCCAGACCCTCCAAACTCCCGGTAAACACTGACATGAGAACCATGCGGAAGTACGAGTCGGCGAAGGTGGGCGATTCTTCCCGAGGTATATCGGGCACCCCCTCGATCTCCGGTGATCCGGGAGCGATCAGGATTAGACGGTCGGTGGCGAGTCCATGCCTTTCCAGCCAAAGGGCTACCTCAGTCGCCATCCGGGCTCCGAAGGAGTAGCCCATCAGGGTGACACCTTCATCTTGGACCGCGGCCAAAATCGTTTCCCCGTCGGCTGCGACCGTCTCTTCCAGGGTTATGTAGGGGTGCTCCCCGAGGTTGAGTCCGTGGGCCTGAATACCGTAAACCGGGCGTCCTTGGGAGATGCCGGCGGCAAGTGCCCGCAGACTCATGGGATACCCTCCCAGCCCCGGCCAGAGGAAGATCGGTGCCCCGGAGCCCGCAGCGAGTAGTACCAGACGTGACGCGCCCACGGGAGAACGCTGGCCGATCCGCCCGGCGAGTTCCCGCGCGGTGGGAGCCTCGAAGATTGACTGGACCGGAAGGCTGGATCCGAAGTGTTCGTTGAGTGCGTTGATGAGCTTCACGGCGGTGAGCGAGTTGCCTCCAATGTCGAAGAAGTCATCCGACACTGAGAGTACCTCCTGGCCGAGCACCCGCGACCACACCTTCAAGCAGGTGGCTTCCAGTGGGGAGGCAGCGGGAACGATTGCTCGCCGGTGCCCCTGATCGTTCTCGAGGTGCTGGATAAGCCGCGTCCGGTCTACCTTGCCGCTGCTCGACATGGGAAGCCTGTCGATCACCTCCACACGTGAAGGAACCATGTAGTGGGGAAGGGTCCTTCGCAAATCATCCTTGACGATTTCTTCGGGGCCGCGGAGGTGCACGGAGTCCTCCTTCATGCCGGTGGACCTGACCTGTTCCGCCGATACGGTGCCGCCCACAGCGAAGTAAGAGAGTCTGCTTTGGTCCTGGCCCCAGGTCCGGGCGATTTCGTCGTAGCGGACCGCCGAGGGCAGGTCGGACCCTGAAAGAGAGGCGTACCCGGAGGACATCAGCCCGATGCCCAGGTCGTTCATCTCCAGCTTTTGCAGGGCGCGGCCCAGCTGAAGGAAGCCATTCCAGCCCTGCCCACGCGGGCAGGAGAGGGTCACGCCGAAGGAGGATCGATCGTAAGTGCCTTGGTTTATGGCGATCACCTGGCGGCGCTCTATTACGTGGTCGCTGAGCCGGTGCAGGGTCCGGTCTTTTATTCGGTGGGTGCCCTGTCGGGCTCCGGTGACTTTGCCGTGAACCTGAAGAGTCAGATCCACTGGGTGTTTTCCAACGTCAGCGGCGGGGCCCTCCATCAGGTCGAAGACCGCGCTGCCCACCCATTCCTCCGCTAGACCCAGCTCCGGCACGTCGACACGGTTACGGGCGTGCAGGTAGAGTCCGTGCGCAGCCACCGCCCGGTCGAGTACCCCAGCCATGTGGCCTGCCTCCATGTAAAGGACTTCCACCACATTCGTCGAGTACACGGACTCAATCACTCGCGGCAAACCAACCAGATGCAGCCGGATACCCGGGCCGCTCAGACCAGCGCTCTGCTGGCCGATGCGGATCAGCTCGTGCTCGATCGGATGATAGTAGTAGAGCCCTGCGTCCAGGCCGGGGATGCCCGTGGTCTCAAGGTAGATTTGGGTGGCATTGAGCGCCCCAGGCGAGGCGTAGGCGTACTTGGGCAGAAGCCTCTCGCTGCTCTGGAACGGACCCATCCAGCGCAGGATATCCGCGATCTCAGTGACGGTCACCGCACCACATCGAGGCTGCACAGTCCACGGCTGATTGAGCGACTCTCCCAACGCGGCCAGGTCCTCGGCGCTGATTGGGCCGCCCTCGTAGAATCGATAGGTCTTCCGGGCGAAGGCTGCCCGGAATTGCCCGGGCGAACCTTCTCGCCCGGGCAAAACGACGATGTCCCGGGGATCGCCACTGACGCTGCGCACCCCGAGTCCGGCCAGCTGCGCCTTAACCTGTACGTGGCTAGCCTTAGAGCGGTGGTGCTCCCCGGCCGCCCCCTGGTCCATGAGCGCCGCCTCTGTTGGGTCCAGCTCCAGAAAAGCACCCAGACGCGTCGTTCCGTCATCGGCGCTGCGCCAGGGCACCACAGCAGCTTGGCGGACCCAATGGTGGTCCTCGATAGCCAGGCGTACCTCGTCGGTCTCGACGCGGTGGCCGTTGACCTTCACCTGGTCGTCGCTGCGGCCGTGAAACTCCAAGTCGCCGGACTCCCCGATTCCCGCGAGGTCCCCACTGCGGTAGACGCGCACCTGTTGACTGTCGATGGCAACTTCGACGAACCGCTCGGCGGTGAGTTCTGGCCGGTGCAGGTAACCGGCGGCAAGCTGGGAGCCGCTGATGCACAGCTCGCCGATCTGCCCGTCGGGGACCGGAAGAAGATTTGCATCGAGGATATGCACCCGGCACCCCGGCACCGCCGAGCCGATGCTTACTGCCGGAGCGTCGGGGATCTCCTCTGCGGTAAGGCGGAGCCATGTGGCGTTGATGGTGGTCTCGGTGGGGCCGTAGAAATTCACAAGCTGGGCCTGGGGGATGACGGCGAGCAGCTCGCTGGCCAGATGGCTCGGCAAGACCTCCCCACCGCTGAATAGTCCCTTCAACGAGCTGCACTGCGACAGTTTCCGCACCTCCAGCAGCGCGGTCCACAGGGTGGGAACGGCCTGCAGCAGGTTCACCCTGTGTTCAAGCACCAAATCGCAGATCAAGTCGGCATCGCGGTGCACGCCGTGGGGTCCAACGATGACGGTTGCTCCCGCCGCATTTGCCAGCAGCTCCCACTGGGCCGCGTCGAAGCTGATCGGTGTCTTCAGTAGAATCCGCTCCCCGGGAAGCAGGCCGGCCGACTCGGCCAGGAAGCGCATCTGGTTCACAATCGCCGGGTGTTGGATCACAACACCCTTCGGGCGCCCCGTACTGCCGGAGGTGTAGATGACGTACGCGGGTCTATCTTCAGTGCAGGTTGAAGAAGCAAGCCCCGGCGCCTCCTGGACAAGCTGCTCGATCCGTATCACTTGAACATGCTCAGGAACCAGATGCTCGACCAAGTCGTGGCTCTCCGCGTCGACTACCACGTGGCGGATCTTCGAGTCCGCGATCATGTAGGAGATACGCTCCTCCGGGTAGTCAACAGCCAGGGGAAGATAGGACGCGTCGGCACGAAGGATCGCCCAAGTGGCGATCAGCAATCGGTTCGAGGGAGCCATGAACAGCCCGATACTGTCGTGTGGATCCACGCCAGTTGCGGCAAGGGCGGCTGCGGCGCGCCCGGCCCCTTCCCACAGCTCCGCGAAAGAGAGCTGCCCATCGACATCAATCGACGCGACGGCCTGGGGCTGGACGGCGGCGTACTGGCGAAGCATTTCCGTGAGCGTTTTAGGGGCGGTGACAGAGGTCATCGAATCTCCAGAGGTAGTTGGACGCGGGAGAGAAGGGTAGGGCTGTGCGCTGGGAAGTGGATGGAGCTAGCTGTGGTTCGGTTGCGCCGTGGTTCGCTTGAGCTGGCCAAGCAGGGAGCCGAGGAGAGCGAGGGCGAAACCCACGCACTGCAGGGGCGAGAGCGACTGGCCGAGTGCGACCCAGCCCAACATTGCAGCGGTCAGCGGGCTGAGGATGCCTAGCAAGGCCAGATTGGCCGATGGTAGCGCGCGAGCTCCGCGGAACCACAGCGCGTAGGCCAGTGCACCTCCGATGACCGACAACCAGGTGTATCCGAGCACTGCCGGCCCGTCGAGCTGCCAGCTACCACTGTCGACCAGCGGGATCAAGGGGATGATGACCGTGCCTCCCACGATCAGTTGCCAGGCAGTGGACGTCAGCGGGTGCATGTCAGGGGCCATTCCCCATCGCCGGGTGAGGAGCAGGCCCATGGCCATGCTGAAGGCTCCGGCAGCTGCTGCGGCCACACCGAGGGTGTCCACTGTGCTCTCTCCGCTGAGCGTCACCAGCGAGACTCCCGCCAGTGCCACCAGCGACCACAGCACCTGCGCCACCCTCGGACGGCCCCAACCCAGGACCAAACAGATCCCGAGGATCACCAGCGGCTGGATCGACCCGACAACTGCTGCCAGCCCTCCTGGAAGACGGTACGCTGCCAGGAACAGAAGCGGGAAGAACGCGCCGATGTTCAAGATGCCCAGAACTGCCGTCTTCCACCGCCAGCCCAACGGCGGGAGCCCTGGTGCCAGAAGCAGGAGCAGCAGGCCCGCGGGCAGGGCGCGCAACACGCTGGCAGTCATGGGCCGGTCGGGCGGGAGGAGTTCGGTGGTCACCAGGTACGTAGAACCCCAGACGATCGGCGCGAACGCGGCAGCCAGTGTCAGCGACAGCGTCCGGGGCGGCGGCGTGTCGACTGCAGGCCCGGTGTCCACCGGGGTTTTCATGGCGTCGTTCCGTAGAAGCGGTCACCGAAATCGCCGATACCCGGGCGCATGAAGGCCTGCTCGGTCAGAGCGTCATCGATGTAGCTGGTGACGACACGCACCATGGGGTGACGCTCATACAGCTTCTCCAGCGCCGAAGGGCAGGTTAGAACGTTGACGAGCAGGATGTCAGCCTCGGCCACGCCCGCATCCTGCAGCACCTTCACTGCCATGTTGGCGGTTCCGGCGGTAGCCATCATGGGATCCAAGAGTAGGACCTGCTGGCCGGCGATTTGTGCGGGTAGCTTCTGGTAAAACATCCGCGGCAACTTGGTCACCGTGTCTCGCTGGATGAGGACCTTTCCGAACCGTGTGCCCGGGTGGATGTCTCGGAGTTCTGCCTCGAGGGCGTCCCCTGCCCGCGGAACAGAAACAGCAAACAGCTCGTGCTGGACTAGCGCCGCGCCAGTGAAGGGGAACCCGGTCGGGGTGGTTACGAGGCGGTCCTCGTAGCACAGGTAGGCGAGGGATTCCTCTAACAGCAGGCGCATGATGCGCCGGGTCGCGGTCACAAACTCGGCGTGGGTTGACTCGCGATTCCGGGCGGCTGCGTGCAGCGCGAGCAGTCCGGGCGTACGACGCAGCGGGAACGCATTGGGCGGCAGCGCCTGGTTGGAGCTGCTGGGCGGTTGAAGTGTCTGCATCAGTTTTGCCTAAGCTCGTGAGGAGTGAATGAGAGGATCAGATCGACCACTGCGCCAAATTCCGAAGCGATCCCGTGGGGCTGCAGTGCCTGTAGGCCCGACGCGGTTCCGACACCGTAGGTGACTGCGATCGCACGCATTGGCACTGCCCCAGCAGTGCCGATGTCATGGGCCGTGTCCCCGACAAAAACAGCTGCACGGGAGTCAACGCCGAGGCGCTCGAGCGCCAGCAGCGCCGGATCGGGATGCGGCTTGGGCAGCACGGTGTCATCGACACCGACCACGGTGGTGAAATGGGCGGCCATCCCGGAAGCTTCGAGTATGAGCCGCGCACTGTCGCTCTGCTTGCTGGTCACCACGGCCAGAGTGACTCCATGCTTGCGCAGACGGGCCAGGCCTTCGAGGACACCGGGGAAGACCAGGCTTGCTGCCGCCGGGACAACTTCAGTCCGGTACAGGAGGCGATATACCTCGACAACCTCGCCGACCAGGGCGGAGTGCGGCTCAAGCCTGGCCAGCATTGCACAGAGTACCGGCAAGGGGCGGCCCACCAGCTCCTGGGCCTCAACCACGGCCGGCCGGCGCCCGGTGACCTGCTGCACGGCCGCCACAAGCTGCTCGGCGATCGCGCGGGGCGTGTCCATTAGGGTCCCATCGAGGTCGAACAACACAGCCTCGACGTTAGTTTCCAGGATCGAGGCGGTCACAGTGCGGCTCCTACCGTCATCTGGGACCATGCGCGCGCAATTTCGGACGCAACGCCGGCGGTACTTGCGAGGACAGCGGCGTTGGCTGTTGACGAGGCACCGTCAGTTGCCCTGTCCACTGCCCGCATCAGGAACTTAGTCACCGCCGCTCCAGTGACCTGCAGGCTCTGTGCCTCGGCCAAACCCTGCTGGATAGCATTTTCGACCGTCTCCCTATCCAGCGCGTGGTCGGTTGCGATCGGATGAGTAATCACCAGAGACCCCGCACCTGGCACCGACCAATGGAAGCGAGCGGCATTCGCGAGCTCCACAGCATCGTCGATGCGAATCGGGCAACGCAGCCCGCTGGAGGTGACGTAGAAGGCAGGGAAGTCATCACTGCGGTAGGCGATAACAGGAATGCACTGGGTCTCCATATACTCCAGAGTCTTCGGTAGATCCAGGATGGTCTTTGCTCCGGCACACACGAGCATCACCTTTGACCGGGTGAGCTGAACCAGGTCCGAGGATATGTCGAAGGACTGGTCGACATCGCGGTGAACGCCGCCGAGCCCGGCGGAAGCCACCGTTCGGATGCCTGCAGCATGGGCAAGCACCATGGTCGCGGCGATCGTCGTCGCACCAACTTCACCTGAGGCCAGACAGGCTCCCAGGCCACGGCTGCTGGCCTTCCTGACGCCTTCGGCTGTGCCGATCTGCTCGAGCTCGTCGGAGCTGAGACCGATGACGCACTGCCCAGCAATGACTGCAGAGGTGGCGGGCACTGCCCCGTTTTGGCGCACGGCATCTTCCACGTCGCGTGCCGCGTCGAGGTTCAGGGGTCGGGGCAGGCCGTGTGAGATCACGTTCGACTCAAGCGCGACGACGGGCTGGCCGGAGTGGAGGGCTTCGGCGACCTCAGGGGACAGCCGCACCGGCAATCCAGCGAAAAGGGATGGGTTGATTTCGAGCGTCGCCATGGCGAGATTCCTATCAAGATAAACAGACTGTGCAGGCTGATGATTTCTCTTAACATTGAACTATTTCATGTTAAGATAGCAAGTGTGGGGGAGATGAACATGCGTTTAATGCGATAGGAGTCCTCATGAGGGACGCGGTGGATCGATTGTTGGCTCAGTGGGGAGAACAGCGCCCAGATGTAGATGTCTCCCCCATGGGGGTGGTCGGGCGCATTAGCCGCACTTCCGCGCTCTTGGACAAGAGCATCGCTCGAGCCCTTGCTATGCATGGATTGCAGCCCGGCGAGTTCGATGTCCTTGCGACCCTCAGGCGATCGGGTGATCCGTTTCGGATGACCGTCGCGCAACTGCTTGAGGGCGCCATGGTTACATCTGGCGCGATCACGAACCGGCTGAACCGGCTTACCGACAAAGGGCTCATCGAACGAGAGATTGACCCACTGGACCGGCGCAGTGTGATTGTCACGCTGACCCCCAAAGGCAGGGTCGTTCTAGACGGCGCACTTAGTGACCACGTTGACAACGAGCGCTTCCTGCTGGCGGCCCTCAACCCCTTCGAGCAGGACCAACTAGCCCGCCTGCTCCGGCAACTGCTCATAGGACTTGGGGACGGCTGGGAGGACACTCCCCCGAAACTCCTCACCGAGGCACCCGATGCCAGCGTTCCCCCTGCTTGAACAAAGTTCAAGGGGACGGATGCCGCGCCCAGGCCCACTGCCCACCACGCGCAACCTCAATGACCCATCGCGGGGCAGCAAGCAGTATGGCCTGGTTTGCCCGGGGACCAAGAAAGAACCTTGTCAGAAAAAGGAGAAATTCGATGTACCACTCCACCAGAGCCGACCGCAGGGGCTCCACCGACGAGGTTACTCTCGAGGATCAGCGACTCGCATATTCGGTGTCTGAAGCCAGCATCTCCCCTGGCATTAAAGATGAAACGATCAGCGTCAGTGCACGAACTTTGTTCTACTGCGCCTCAGGCCGCGGGTGGATCTCATATCCGAGCAGCCGCACGCGATACGCCTTGGAGCCAGGCGTTGTGTTCGTTGCCCAGGAGCGGGGAGCCCTAAAAATCGAATCCACAGAGAGCATGTTTCTTCTCCTAGTTGAACCGCGAGCTTAGGCGTTCAAGGTAAAGGACTAGCTGACGAATTCACTTGGACTACACCTCAATCTGACAATCAGAATGGGGAAGGTCTTGACTTTCTTTTGGGACGGGCCTACAAGTCAACCTGACAGAACGATAGTCGGAGGGAACCGTGGCTGGGCAGCGGATCGGGTATGTGCGCGTGAGCACCTTGGATCAGAACGAGAAGCGCCAGCTCGAGGGGCAGTTTCTCGACCGGGTTTTCACTGACAAGGCCTCCGGCAGGGACACTGCGAGGCCAGAGCTCGCCGAACTGCTTCGGTTTACACGCGACGGGGACACAGTGGTGGTCCACAGCATGGACAGGCTCGCTCGAAACCCAGACGATCTGCGGGCTCTGGTGAAAGGGCTGACATACAGAGGTGTGCGGGCGGAGTTCGTCAAAGAAGGCTTGGTATTTACGGGCGAGGACTCACATATGGCCAGCCTCATGCTTTCTGTTATGGGTGCCTTCGCTGAATTCGAACGCTCACTCATCAGGGAACGCCAGCGGGAAGGTACTGCACTTGCCAAGCAGCGCGGCGCCCACACAGGGCGCAAGAGGTCGCTCACACCGGAACGAGCAGGGGAGGTGGTCCAGCGCGCCGGCAGCGGTGTTCCGAAAGCTCTGCTTGCCCGTAAGTACGGAATAAGCAGGGAGACCGTCTACCAGTACCTGCGTCACGCAAAGCCGGAGTGAGCCGTTCCCCTGAGGCCTCGCAGCTTGACGGTTGGTTCATTTTTGAGCCGCGGACTGGCCCCGACCCTGCCGCTAATCCCTGGGAGCACTTCCCAGGATGCGAAGCAGCTCACTCGTCAACATACGCAGTTCCTCGTACCCGTGTTGATAGAACAGCGGGGTCATCTGATGCAGGGGAGTGTCATCCAGTTCACGCAGCATCCGCACGGCCTCTTCGATGACTTCCTGGTCGGTTTCGTAGACCGAACCGGGAGAGGGATGAGGCTCTTCGTAACTTTCGTCGGCCATAGAATCTCTCCCTCTTCGACGGCTGACTACCCACTCAGCTCTTACGGGTGTGGATCGACTTAAATTCTGAATCGAACCACACTAAGACCAGTTAGCAACGGTGCCCCACCCTCACCCAATAGGCGCCGGCCCCAGATCATCAAGCAGCTTCTGCATGGCCACATACGCCTTGTTGCGGTACGCGATCAGCTCTGGGGTGCGCTCCGCAGGAACGTTGAGGAAGCCGGCGCCGGTCTTGGTGCCGAGCTTCCCGGCCTCCACCAGTTCACTCAAAATCGCAGGGGTGGCGAACCGCTCCGGGAACTCCTTCTGCAGGGACTTGTAGCAGAAGTTGTACACGTCCAGCCCGGCCATGTCCGCGATGGCGAACGGCCCGAAGAAGGGCAGCCGGAAGCCGAACGTGGTGCGGACCAGGGTGTCCACGTCGTCCGCTGTCGCAATGCCCTGCTCCACCAGCTGCGCCGCCTCGTGGAACAGCGCATACTGCAGCCGGTTCAGCACAAACCCGGTGGCGTCCTTGACTACCGCGGTCTGCTTGCCGGTGGCGTGGACCAGCTCGCGGACTGCGCCAACGGTGGAAGCGGACGTTCCGGCGTGCGGAATAATCTCCACACCGGGAATGAACGGCGACGGGTTCGAGAAATGCACACCCAGGAACCGCTCCGGGTTGCTGACCGGCCCGGACAGTTCGGCGATGGAAATGGTGGAGGTGTTGGAGCCGATGATGGCGTCCGGGCGCGCTGCGGCGCTGATACGGGCCAGCGTCTGGTGCTTGATGGCCAGGACCTCGGGCACCGCCTCCTCGATGAAGTCTGCATCCGCCACGGCCTCCTCGATGTCCTTCGCGGCCCACAGGTTCTGCTTCAGGATCTCGGTGGAACCGGCAGGAAACAGTCCATCGGCCACGAACTGGTCTGACTCAACCAGGAGCCGGTCGTAATTGCCCTGCGCCACCTCGGCGGACACGTCGGACAGTGCCACACGGGCACCGCCCAGCGCCAGGACCTGAGCGATCCCGCCGCCCATGTACCCGGAGCCCACGATGGCGATCTTCCGGGCGCCGGGAGTGCCAGAGCTGGAACCGATGGTCGGGTTGGATGAATTTTCGGTCATGATCAGACTGCTTTCGTGGATTCGGGTTCGTAGGAGCAGATGGCGTCCACCTTCGCGGCGGAGGCCGAGGTCTCGTCAAACCGGTAGCCGAGCCATTCGCCCACCAGTTTCTTGGCCAGTTCCAGGCCGATGACGCGCTGGCCCATGGTGAGGACCTGCGCGTTGTTGCTCAGCACCGAGCGCTCCACCGAGTACCCGTCGTGCGCGGTGACCGCCCGGATTCCCGGTACTTTGTTGGCGGCGATCGCCACGCCCAAGCCCGTGCCGCAGATCAGCAGGGCGCGGTCCGCCTCGCCATGGGCCACCTTGCGGGCGGCGTCGACGGCGACATGAGGGTAAGCGGTGGTGTCACCGGCCCCCACGCCCACGTCCACAACGGACGCCACGCGGCTGTCCGCTTCGAGCAGCGCCTTCAGCGCGTCCTTGTATTCGACGCCGGCCTCGTCGTTCCCGATGACGATGCGCCACCCTGCCCCGGCACCGGCGCTCATGCCTGGGCCCCTTGTCCGGCAGCCACGGCGGCCGCCCTGGGAGAGGACAGCGATGGTGACGACTCGAAGTAATCAGAGACCCGGGTGGCGATCAGTGCAAAGGACACCGCTCCCGGATCCGGGTGGCCCAGGCTCTTTTCGGCCAGCGGCCGCGCCCTCCCCTTCAGCGGGCGCAGGGATGCGGTGGCGTCGGCCGCCTGCCGGGCGGCGGTCACCGCGGAGGCCAGCGCCCCGGTCACTGGCGTGCCGCCGTCGAACGCCGCTACGAAGGCGTTCCGGAAGGGAAGCAGTGCGTCCACCATGGTCTTGTCGCCCACATCAGCCTTGCCCAGGGTGGTGACGGCGTCCGCGAAGGCGGTCACTGCGGCCGCCGCGTCCCCGCCGCTGTACGAGTCCTTGTTGCCGAGGGCCCGCCCGGCTGCCGCCAGGGCGGATCCCCAGAGCGCCCCCGAGGTGCC